>JAYUSC010000476.1:0-7998 GCA_043755885.1 Pseudanabaena sp.
ACCCATCCCGAACTCAGTTGTGAAACGCTGTCACGGTGAAGATACTTTAGGGGTAGCCCTACGGGAAAATAGCTCGATGCCAAGCTTAATTTTAAAAAAAGGAGATAGATAACAGTGTTATCTGTCTCCTTTTTTGTTTTGAATAGCAACTCTCAAAATGGCTAAGCCATTTTGAGAGTTGCTATTATTGGATAAATGTGAACTTGCCGCTATTACCGTCAGCTTCCATTTTGATTTGAGCTACAAAAAATTGCTTCTGGACAATTTCGCCTTCAGGAGTGAAAGATATCTCTCCGAGAGGTGTAACGTATTTACCTGTCAGCAATGTGTCATTTAACTGGGTGCGAAGTTGTGGTAGGGATAGTGTGCCTAGCTTGTTTGTTTTATCGAGAGTACGCAAGGCTTCAACAAATACTTGTACACCTGTAAAGGCTTGGGCTGTGAACTGAGGTGGTTCTTTTTTGTTCTGTTCTGTATAGATCTGACGGAAAGTCGTATTGACTTCATTTTTCATTTCAGGGCTATAGGCTTGAGCGATGATGATGCCATCACAGAGTGCTTTACAGACTGGTAGAAGATTTGAAGTGTTTAAACCATTTCCACCGATGATTAGACCTTTGTAACCTAGTTCTCGCAATTGTTTGACTAGATTTCCGCCATCGGCTGATAGCCCTGAAATGATAATCAGATCAGGTTTGATATTGATCGCATTTGTAACTTGGGATTGAAAATCGGTATCAGTGGTTTGGAAGGTTTGAACGGTTGCTAGTTCCAAACCTTTTTGCTTAACTGTTTCTTGAAAAGTGCCTGTTTCTGATTTACTGAAGGCATCGTTTTGAGCGAAAAAGACGGCGACTTTCTTGATTTGGGGATTGATTTTGAGTGCGGCATCGATCGCATTGGGAGCAACGACGGCTACAGGTGCTGAAACCCGCGCAATATATTTACCAATTTGAGGAATGCCTTTGGCGGTATTCGATGGCGCAATTACGGGAACACCTGCACGTTCAGCGATGGGGTCGGCGCTAAAGGCTTGTTGGGAGAGCGTAGGACCAACAATACCCACAACTTTATCTTGGGAAATTAATGTGTTAAAGGCATTAATCGCACCTTGTTCATCACCTGCGGTATCTTGTAAAATCAAGCGAATTGGTGTGCCATTGATGCCACCATTTTTGTTGAAATAAGCTTCAGCAATTTTTGCTCCTGTGACCTGTTCTTGTCCTAGTAAAGAGACATTGCTCGTTTGGGCAACGGCAATGCCAATGAGAATAGGGGTGGGATTGCCGTTGGCAGCGGGACTATTTGGAGTAGTATTCGTGGCTGGAGTGCAAGCTACTGCTAGTAGGCAGGTCATAAAGGCTGCGATCGCAAAGCCAAAAAGTTTTTTGATAGATTTTGCCATAGTTTAAGAAACCTTAAAATAGCGTTACTCGGATCAGTCTATCAAAGTAGGTGTAATTTATTAATTGCTCTGACTTTGACGGCAAATTTCTAAACGATAGAGAACTATATCGACTAAATTAAATCCTTCCCAAAAAAATAGGCTGGGTAAATGACCTCTCGGCGCAGAAATTGCAAAGATTAAATTCTCATATTTGCGCCAAATCTTGGGAGGAAATTCTAGGTTTAACCAACGTGGTTTGCGCCATCCAACGCGATCAGCGAACTTCTCATAGACCTTAGCAAATTCCCAATAGTTGTTTTCTTCATAGATTAATCTACCGCTGAGACTTTTCCAGATGCGTTGCTGAATGCTCCAACCAAAGCGATGATTACTAGCTTTAGTCCATGCTTGGTCGATCGCAACCCAGATATCACAAGAAATCTGATTGATATCATTGGCGGTTAATTCGGCAATTTTATTTTTATTTGCGAGTTCTAAAATAATTTTGTTAGTTAGGAGATCACCTTCTTGCCATTGTCCTAAATTTAGTAATTCTACTAATTCTTGCAGATGAGGACTTGCACCTAAATTAAGGTAACTAATTTCTGAGCTAACCGTTGAGGAATGGAGATCATCTAAGACTTCGTGAGCGGAACTGTAACGGTTAGCGATCGCTCTTTCTAAGAGACGGTTAAGAATTCCTGCTAAATGCTCAGATATAGAAGTTGGTAACTTTTCTCGCCAAATCCAGCGATCGCAATCATCGTCATATAAATCAAAGGGTGAAATTCCTGTCAGTAAATAAATGCAAGTTACTCCCAAGCTATAGAGATCACTTTGAGGAACTGCCTTTCCTCTTGCTTGTTCAGGCGCGATATATTCGGCACTGCCGATTAATGTGCCTGTGCGATTGGTGGTATTGGTTGTAAATGCTTTGGCGGCTCCGAAATCTACGAGGACAAGATTGATTTGAGGAGAATTGGTAATTGGTGATTGGTAATTGGCGATCCTTTCTTCTTGACTTAGCTCAGGGGATTTTAAAGATCGCTTAATAATATTGTCGGGTTTGATGTCGCGATGGATAACTTGGCGATCATGGATGAATTGGAGAACGGGTAGGATATTTGCTAATAATTCATAGATTTGTGCTTCGCTAAATATGCCATGGCGTTGTAGTTCGGTATAGAGATTTTCGCCTTCGATTAGTTCTTGAACTAGGTATAGACAACCATCTTCTTCAAAATAGGCGATTAATTCAGGAATCTGGGGATGAGAGCCTAAAGATTTCAGTTGAGCGGCTTCGCTTTCAAATAGAGCGATCGCCTTTTTGATCAATTCAGGGGATTGAAACTGTGGTAGAAATTGCTTGATTGCACAGGGTTTCCCCAAACGCCCTAAATCTTTTGCTTGAAACGTTCGCCCCATGCCTCCCTGTCCAATTAAGGCGATCGCTTCATATAGCCCTTTAAGCTGCAAATTTTTACCGCAATTCATGCAAAACTTCCCGCCTTCGGGATTGTTTGGTTTCTGGCAGCTAGGGTTGAGGCAATAGGGCATATTTCTGATGATAGATTTACATTTGTTTACATTAAATATAAAGTTTAGTTAAGCAATATAAAGCTTCTGTAGGAGAAGAATTAATCATGGTCACCACACCAACCAAGATCTCAGAAAACGATCGCAATACTTCCAAGACGACCAGTAAAACAGTTGGTCTTAATGTCAATCCTACAGGCGCAGGCATATTTGGTTTCGGTAACTTTGCCGAAACTTGGAACGGTCGGATGGCGATGATTGGCTTAGTTGCAGGTTTCGCTAACGAGGTTTTGACTGGCAAAGGTATTCTCGCCCAAGTGGGGATTACTGGCGGCATTAGTGTATTGTTCGCGCTTTTCTTTACAGGTTTCACTGTGGCAACATTGCTTGGTTACTATGCAGTCAAAGCTACTCAAAATGCTGAATAAAATTTTCAAAAAAGAGGTGGGTGCTTTTCACCCGCCTCTTTTTTAGGTAGTGCTAAACAGGATAGGCGGCGCGAAGCGCCGCCTATCCTGTTTTTTTATTGGCGGAATGCTAAATTATAGGTATAATTTTGAAAACGATTATCATTTTTTGAGCATCTATGCTTGAAGTGCAAAACCTGTCGGTGCAATATCGCGAAGTCATGGCTCTTTCGGATATTTCCTTTAGCCTCAAATCTGGCTCGCTAGTGGGATTGATTGGTCCCAATGGGGCTGGCAAAAGCACTTTGCTCAAAGCGATGTTGGAATTGATCCCTGCTCAAAGAGGTCAAATTTTTTATCACGCAAGACCACTGAAGCAGCAACGTCAAAAAGTTGCTTATCTTCCACAGCGATCGCAGATTGATTGGGACTACCCTGTGACGGTCTGGAATGTGGTGATGATGTCGCGCACTTTACATAGTGGCTGGTTCGGGAAAATTAGTCGTCAATCTCAGAGAATTGTGCGTGAAGTATTGGAGCGGGTTGAGCTTGATGATTTACGCGATCGCCCTATTAAACAGCTTTCTGGTGGACAGCAGCAGCGTGTGTTTTTAGCGAGAGCTTTGGCGCAACAGGCGGATATTTTGTTGATGGATGAGCCTATGACCGCAGTGGATAAAAAGACTGAGGCGTTAATGTGGCATATTTTCAATGAGCTAAAGCAAGCGGGTAAAACTTTGTTGATTAGTTGCCATGAATGGGGGGATACTCTTGATCGTTACGATCAGTTATTACTACTCAACCGTCATTTAGTCGCCAGTGGCACACCGCGCCAAGTAATGACTCCTGCAAATATTCAATCCGCCTATGGTGCGGTTGAGCAAATCGATCAGCGTGATCGCGCTGAAGAAGAATTATTATTTTGTTGATTGTATGCTCCAAATTTCTAAACATAAGTCGATTGCGATCGACGAAATAAGTCTTACCGCGATCCGATCGCAAGGTGCTGGTGGTCAAAATGTGAATAAGGTTTCGACAGCCATTCATTTGCGATTTGATATTAATGCATCTTCCTTATCGCCGATCTACAAAGAACGCCTACTCAACTTGAGCGATCGACGCATTACTAAAGACGGCATTCTGATCATCAAGGCGCAACAGCATCGTACTCAAGAACAAAATAAAGAAGATGCTCTAAAACGTCTTCAGTTGTTAATCCAAAGCGTAGCGATCGTTCCAACTAAACGTAAACCAACAAAACCATCACGGGGCGCTCAAAATCGACGGATCGATAACAAAACTAAGCGCGGTGAAATTAAGGCTTTAAGAGGTAACATTACCGAGTAGTGATGAAGCAGATGCTTAATTCATCAGCACGAAAGGCTAAACTAGCGCAAAAATTAGCTGAATTTCGACTGCGATCGCAGTTAAAAGCAGCTCATCAATTGTTGATTGCGTTAGATATTCCCTTAGAACTTTGCAAAATATTTTTACCAAATACTGACGTATCCAATCACCTTGGGCAGTGGCTGCATCAATCATTTCCTTGGCAATATGGACAGATCGATTGGCAAAAGCTGTCTGGGAGTATTTGCGAGAGTCGGCATGATCAAGCTGCTTCTGCTTTTCATGAACTTTGCCAAACTCAGCAACTTGGAAATCCCATTGTAAATGTAGTCTGGTTTGCGGCGGCTCACCCAATTCTAGAAATGCCGTTGGATGCGGTCAAGCTTTCTCTAGAAGCAATTGTGGCTGAAGATTGGGACACATGGATCTTTGATCCAGTTGCTGGTTGGTGTATTGAGTTTCATCATGAAGGGACTATGTGTTATGGCAGAGTTTGCAAAATCTAAAATCGGTTTTGATAATGAGAATTGCTGAATTACCAAGCTAATATTGCAAAATATTTACATCATCTATGCTATATTAAGAAACGCACGGCAGCTTGGCTCAGTTGGTTAGAGCGACGGTCTCATAATCCGTAGGTCCCGGGTTCAAATCCCGGAGCTGCTATATAGACAAAAAAGTATAGGTGAAGCTCTGCTTCACCTATACTTTTATAGTGTTCATGATAGTATGTAAACAATTTACTCCCTAACGCAAAGGACAGGAATATGGGATTACTCGATCGCATTGGTATGGTGGTCAAGTCCAATGTAAATGCAATGGTTACGGCTGCTGAAGATCCAGAAAAAATTCTGGAGCAGTCAATCATTGATATGCAAGAAGATTTGGTGCAATTGCGCCAAGCTGTCGCGCAATCAATGGCTGCCCTCAAGCGCCAAGAGCAACAATATAGCCAAAGTGCTTCTCAAGCACAAGAGTGGGAAAAACGGGCTATGCTAGCTCTCCAAAAAGGAGATGAAAACCTAGCAAGGGAAGCACTTAGTCGGAAGAAAACCCACGGCGATTCTGCCGCGACCTTAAAAGCTGGCTTAGATCAGCAGTCGGGGCAAGTAGATCTACTCAAGAAAAATCTAATTGCGATCGAAGGCAAGATCTCTGAGGCAAAAACCAAGAAAGAGATGCTCAAAGCTCGAATGCAGTCTGCTAAGGCTCAAGAGAACCTTAACAATATGCTGGGCAAGGTTAATACCAACTCCGCCGCCGCTACTTTTGAGCGGATGGAAGAGCGTGTTCTCATGGCTGAGGCTAGGGCTGGAGCCAGTGCCGAACTTGGGATGGATAATCTGGAATCTCAGTTTGCCCAGCTGGAAGCTGGTAGCGGTGTTGATGATGAACTCGCAGCACTTAAAGCAAAAATGATGACAGGCAGTCCAGCATCTCAGAGTGCTTTGCCTCCATCGGATGCGGCTAAGCCAACTGTCGGCGCTGCGATCGATGCTGAGCTAGAAGCTCTACGCCGTCAAATGGGTTAACTTCTCGAAATAATGATTTAGAATATCAAACCAAAAAACAAGAGTCAGCGCTCAGCGCTGACTCTTGTTTTTTGGTTGTGATTTGCCGAAACTAAGTCATTTTGCGAGATCTATAGCTATAACATCATTGCCAATTTGATCTGACTTGATTGAAGCTTGCTGTAAAGGGAGAAAAAGCTAAAAACTTGCTCATGATATTATGTAGAGGATTCACTCTTTAGGACAAAGGATAGGATTATGGGATTACCTGAACGCATTATTATGGTGCTCAAGTCCAATCTAAATGCAATTGTCTCGGCTGCTGAAGATCCTGAAAAGATTTTGGAGCAATTGATCTTTGATATGCAGGAAGATTTGGCGCAATTGCGCCAAGCTGTCGCGCAGGCGATCGCAACGTTAAAAATCCAGGAGCAGCAATACAACCAGAGTACAACACAGGCTCAAGAATGGGAAAAACGTGCCATGTTGGCTATCCAAAAGGGGGATGAGGCCCTCGCTAAGGAAGCGCTCAGCCGTAAAAAGACTCATACTGAATCAGCCAACACTCTAAAATCAGGTTTGCAACAACAAACAGTGCAAGTGGAGTTGCTTAAGAAAAATCTAACTGCGATCGCAGGTAAGATTTCTGAGGCAAAAACCAAGAAGGATCTGCTTACAGTCCGTTTACAAACTAGCAAGTCTCAAGAAAAGCTTAACAATATACTGGGTAGTGTAAATACTGATTCGGCAGATGCCACTTTTGCACGTATGGAAGAGCAGATTTTTAAAGCTGAAGTTTTGGCAAGTGCTAATGCTGAGCTTAATGCTGATGAGCTAGGCTCTAAGTTTACACAGCTAGAATCAGGTAGCGATATTGATGATGAATTGGCGGCACTCAAAGCCAAAATAATGATCGTTGGTTCTGCTTCTCAGAATGCTTTGCCACCATCGGATGCTACTTAGTCGTTAATCCAGAACTAGAAGCTCTCTTCTCCATTGTTTTTGATAAATGTAAACAGACGGGTAAAGTTATGGAACCATCGCCAAGACTTGATGCATCAATACATTACAGCGGATGCGATTTCGGCATAGTTAGGAAGTCTCGTGTGCCTAAAATACTCACCGCCGATGAAGAGGCGGCAAAAATTATGGAGCAATCAATTATTGATCTGCAAGAGGATTTGATAAAGTCGCGCCAAGCTGTGGCGCAATCAATAGCTGCTGTGAAGCGCCAAGAGCGACAATATAATCAACGTGTATCTGAGTCCCAAGAGTGGGAAAAAAGAGTCATATTAGCTCTCCAAGAGGGGGATGAAAACCTAGCAAGGGAAGAACTTAGCCGCAAAAAAGCCTGTAGCGAAACACACTTTGGAAATTTACGAGATCCCAGAGCAGCACACAGTATCCTGCATAAGCTGACATATTGATAATTACGATTTGTGCAGTACTCAGTGGAGCCGATGATTTGGTAGCGATCGCCGAATATGGCAAAGAGAAACAAGAATGGTTAAAGACATTCTTGGAATTAGCAAATGGAATACCATCAGTAGATACATTCGAGAGATTATTTACGAGACTGAAGCCAGAAGAGCTACAAAAAAGCTTCATTAACTGGATGGAAGCAGTCCATGAATGCACAGATGGAGAATTGATTAATGTCGATGACAAAACCCTGAGAGGAGCAAAGGAAGCAGGGAATTCGCGCAGTCTAATTCATATGGTGAGTGTTCGGCGCGGAGAAATGGAGAGATTTAAAAAGTATTGGTATGGTTGAATCAGAGCGTATTATTAATGGGGCTACTTCTATTGA
>JAYUSC010000477.1:0-3374 GCA_043755885.1 Pseudanabaena sp.
CAAAAATCTATGAAACTTGCTTTTATTATCGATCCGATCGCAAAACTCGATCCCGCCCATGACACCAGCGTAGCGCTGATGGAAGCCGCTTTTCGCAAAGGATATGAGGTGTTTATTACGAATATGAATACGCTCAGTGTCAAAGATGGCAAGGCATGGGCTTTTTTGCAATCTACTAAAATCCATCCTGTGCCACTGGTCAATGGTAAATGGCAAGTCCCTAATCCTTGGTATGAGGTTGCAGAAGGCAAATTTCAACTTTTAGAAGATATGCAATTTGTGTGGATGCGCCCCGATCCACCCGTAACCACAGAATATCTCTATGCAACTTACATTCTCGATTATGTTGATGCTAGCAAAACTAAAGTTCTTAACTCAACCCAAGGCATTCGTGCTGCTAACGAGAAAATGTATGCCCTGCAATTTACAGAGGCTATTCCCAAAACAATTGTGACGGCTGATAAAGGCACAATTCGCGAATTTGTGGCGGCTCAGGGCAGAGCCGTCATGAAGCCATTGGGCGGTAAAGGTGGCGAGGGGATTTTGTTTTTGGAAGTAGGCGATCGCAATCTTAATTCGATGATCGAGATTAGTACTAATCTCGGCAAAACTCCTGTGATGGTGCAGGAATATCTGCCCGACGCGCAAAAAGGCGATAAAAGAATTATTTTGCTAGATGGCGAACCAATTGGCGCAGTTAATCGGGTTCCACAGTCGGGAGAGTTTCGCGGCAATATGGCAGCAGGTGGGAGCGCAGTTCAGGTTGATATTACCGATCGCGAACGGGAAATATGTGACCAACTCGCACCAGTTTTAAGGCGTGATGGTTTAATGTTTGTCGGTATTGATGTGATCGGCGGTTACCTCACCGAAGTCAACGTCACTAGCCCCACAGGTATCCGCGAGATTGATCGCCTTGACGGTGTGTGTTTAGGCGATCGGGTGATTGATTGGTTAACAACTTTCAAATAACAAGTTGCCCGCTACGAGGGCAACTTGTTATTTGAAAGTTGCCACTGAAAACTTTGGCTAGGTTAGAATTGGTGTAGAACATCCATAGGAATTCTTTGAGAAATGTCCCTTTTACCCATGAAGTTTTTTAGCTCAGAATTTATGAAGAAAGTTAAAGCTCACGTCAAAGTCTGGACGCGATCGCTAGTGGCGATTTCACTAGTGGCGATGGCTATATTTGGTAATGCCCACGAAGCCTTTGCCAAACGCTCTGGCGGTCGAATGGGTGGAAGCTCCTTTAAGTCGTCCCCTAGCTCCCCTAGCCGTTCTGCGCCATCCAATTCAGGCTATAGCGGCAGTAGCAATGGCTACTACAACAATAGCGGCGGCGGTGGTGGATTTTTCTTCCTACCGATGTTTTTTGGTGGCGGTGGCGGCGGACTGTTTACGATCTTGTTATTGGTAATCGTAGCAGGCGCGATCATGCAAGCATTTCGTGGTCGTGGTGATGGCGCTGGCATCACTGGTATGGATAGCAAAGTTACTGTTGCCAAAATCCAAGTTGGTTTGCTCTCCTCAGCGCGATCGCTGCAACAAGAGCTAACGCATCTAGCTTTAGAGTCCGACACCTCCTCGGTTGAAGGTTTAGCATCGGTCACCCGCGAAACTGCGATCGCCTTAATGCGCCATCCAGAATATTGGGTTTATGTCAGCAGCGCCAACGAAAATACTAAGTTTGATCTTGCTGAACAAAAATTTAATAGCTTGGTAATGTCCGAGCGCAGCAAACTGAATGCAGAAGTATTGAGCAATGTCGGTGGTCGAGTACTGCAAGGCAAGACTGCGGCAGCATTGCCCAGCACAGGTAGCTTAGAGCTCGAAGCTCCTAGCGAATATATCGTGGTTACGCTTTTACTTGCCGTTGCGGGTGACACCCTCAGCAAATTACCAGTTTTACGCTCTTCTGAAGATTTGCAATCAGCTTTATCTGCGATCGGTTCTGTACCTTCGGACAACCTCTTAGCTGTAGAAGTGCTATGGGAACCACAGTCTGAAGAGTACACTCTCACAACTGATGAAATTTTGACTATCTATCCTGATCTCGTCAGAATTTAGACCGATTGGACGCTTTACGTCTCTCTCTAGCAAAAAATAAAAGGGGCGCAAAGCGCCCCTTTTATTTTTTGGTTTTAAAGGATTTACAAAATTTGCTGCAAAGTTGTAGCGCTAAGGGACAATCTGTGGTATCACTTACCAGTATTATTTTTTCTTATTTGTTCTGAGACAAGTTCAAACTATTGTGATTTGGCTAAGATAGCGATAAAAACTTCACAATTTGATTATAAATTCGGGTATGGCAAAGTGCGCGTGGTTAATAGAGTCAATAGGATCGACATATGATGCAGAGTACAGATAATAAATATACAAATAGCACCGAGCCGCTTTATGTAACTCAAGACGTTGATGCTTATACAGACAACGTTGATCACTTAATGGACGATCTATTTGGAGATGTCGAATCCACGCTCCATGTTGATTATGCGAAGCAGCGATCGCTTAAGTCAAAAAGCTCCCAAACCAAACAAAACCAAACATCAGCTCCCTATGCCTCTGTAAAAGCCTCAAGCTCAGACATAGTAGCTATCCCTAAACTTGATACCTCTGAAAAAGAGATGTCAACATCAAAAGATACCGTTAGCATTACGAAGCTTAATCTTGCTGATATTGCCTTACCGCCCATCTCTAAACAAGATGTCCTCTGGATTCAACCCTACATCATGCGGAATCCAGAGCCGACCAGCAACCTGCCGCCAACAGCGCCTGAACTAGCAGTTCCGAAATATAACCTGATTGATCGCCTGTTGCTAGTCTTTGCTTGTAGCTCCGCACTCATTGGAGCAGTAATGTGGACAGTTAATCATGGAATTTGGTTGGGTAGGCAATCAGTTAATGTTGCTCAAGTCGCATCTAAAGAAATAGTCCCAACCAAATCTTTTGGCGAAGAAATTCGGCGGATGCTGTTGGAAGTGGTCGATAAAAATCGCGCGATCGCAAATGCCAATAACACCATTGGCAGCAATATGCCCCTCATGGCTGCGCCCCTAATCGGCAATATGTCCTTGTCTGCAAATCCTTTTGCTAATGGTATGCAGCAACCAATGTATGTGCCTGTATATCAACCACCTAGCTTAAGTAATAGTGGTAATTCACCATCCCCTCTCGCCCTGCCACCTGCCACCGCCAATAACTCCGTCGATGTCGGCAACTCAGCGATAACGACCAAGCCAAATGCGGCCGTATCGACTCAATTCACCGCTGCGCCTGCGCCATCATACACATTGATCGGTGTACTTGATTTAGGCGATCGCTCTACTGCCATGCTCGACATAAATGGCTCTGTCCAATCGATCGGACTAGGCAAA
>JAYUSC010000478.1:0-7974 GCA_043755885.1 Pseudanabaena sp.
GCGCCCGCAACATAATTGCATGATCAAAAAGCTCTAATCTTTTTGGTTTTTAAATTTTTTTCGTAAGAGTAATCAATTTTGAACTTAGAATATTAGCAGTCATCAAAATATTTAAAAATCAGCGATCAAAGTCAAATTTATGGAAACTAATTTTCTTGGTCTTCTTGCAACTGTTCTCGCAGTATTTGTACCTACCGTCTTCTTACTAACGTTGTACATCCAAACCTCTAGCCGCGAAGAAGGTCAAAGCAGCAAATAAATAAAAAGCACAGCCATTTGGCTGTGCTTTTTTGTGTAGATCATGCGATCGCAGTTTGTGCAAGTCTAAGGATAAATTCTCTGCAATATTAAAGCCTGCCTGATCATTAAACGCTTTGGCTCATTTAGTTTTAATAAAAATATTGTGGTTCTTCCAATATCGGTTAACCCGACAATATAACTTCCTTCAATTTTAAAGTGATCACCCCATTTGCACGATCTTGGATTAAATAGAGGCGTGATCTGTTTGGTTATGGGATCAATACTGGTTAAATCCGATCCTTTATATCGATTGCAAGGTAGGCAAGACAATACTAAATTGTCTATATTTGACGATCCTCCATGCTTGAGCGCGACTGCATGATCTACTTCATGGCTATAGATAGAAAAATCTTGATGTATAAGGCAATATTCGCATTTCCCAATTGCCCGATCGCTCACAAACTGCCTGCTAGGTACGGAAATATAGACAGTCATTCTTGATTAGAGCTGGTTTGTCTTTGGGGATTTTGTAGCGGTGTAGGCTCTTACTTTTATCATTGCCATGAGGGTATCAAGTTGCTCGTAAAGGTTCAGTTCTGCTATTTCTGACGAAACAAGGTTTGCATCACGATTCTTTTGAAGTAATTCGCGGAGGCGTACTTGCGATCGCTCAGAAACTTTGAATTTGGCAATCTGTTCTGAGGTCGGTCGATTTACTAAAAAATCAATAATCTCCAGATAAGTTGGTAATTCTGTGCGCGAAGGAGTGCCAGACAAATCAAGTTTATCTGTAAGGTTTTCGAGGAGTGATGATGTATTGACTAGATTAGCGAAAATTTCTGAGATTTGATTTTTGTATGGGGCTAGGCGTTGGGCTAATTCGTCTGGGATCTCAATGGTTAGCTGAGCCATTTTTTCGTGATGTTTTGGACTGCTCTTTTTACATTATAAGCAAATATTTTATAAATATCTTAACTTGCGCGATCGCTACAAATGTTGGGGTCTCGAACGATGAGTGTACCAATATCAAAAATAGTTGCTGTCATGTTTTTAGCTTCTTTTTTCTTGGTTACTATTTATTGTTGCTTGTCTTAGATCTCACGTTCAAGCTATACAAATTGTCTGGGTTGCTAAACAGGTAAGGATAAGCGGCGCGAAGCGCCGCCTATCTTTATCATATAAATTCTTTCCTTCTTAGGAATACCATAAAATTAAGGAGCATTAAGTTAAACTTAACGCCCCCATTAATTTTTTTAAGGTGCTAGAGCGTTGCCTCTTAGCAAACTACCGATCGTCTTAGCGGTAATCTTCAACTGCGTGAAAGGATTGGCTGGCACAACGGTTTTGTAGAGATAGCTGTCAAAAGTGAGCTTCTGCACATCCTTGTCGGCGCACATTTCTACAAAGGCTTCGCGGGTGGCGTTGGTGGCGTAAAACACATTTTGAAGAATGTCGAGAACCTTGTAGGTCAAGCCATACTGCTTGTCCCAACGCTTGATGTAAACCTTGAGGTCAGCTTCGGTAGGAATGCGCTTACCCTCTTCGGCAAACTCGACAATCGCTTCGGCGCACATCCGACCCGACTTGGCTGCAAAGTAAATACCTTCGCCGCTGGACTTGGTGACATAGCCAGCCGCATCGCCAACAAGGGCAATCCGACCAACCACACGGCGAGGACGGGGATGCTCAGGGATTGGGTGAGCTTCGACTTTGATTACTTCGCCACCTTCGATCCTTGGTAAAGCACGGGCGCGGATGCCTGCTTGGAGCTTCTTGATCAGGCGTTGGTTTTTGTGCATCGTGCCAGTACCAACTGCGACGTGATCATATTTGGGGAATACCCATGCGTAGAAGTCGGGCGAAACGTCATCGCCAACATACATTTCGGCTAAATCTTTGTAATACTCCATTTTTTCTGGAGAAATGCGAATGCGTTCTTGGAAGGCGATCGCATAGTTATAGTCACCCGCATCCATGGCTTTGGCGACCACGGAGTTTGCACCATCAGCACCGACGATCAGATCGACTTCGAGGCTACGCATGATCCCTTCGTTGCCGCCTTCAGCAAAGTCTGAATAGCTGAGAACGTAGGGTTTCTTGCCATTTTCGGTAATCTTGATGTCAAGAATGCGCCCATTGATCAATTTCGCCCCAAGCCCAGCAGCCCGTTCGCGCAAATATGCGTCTAAAACTTCGCGGCGACACATACCGATATACTCATCGGGATTGTCTAGCTTGATGTCTACTTCCACGTTGCTGGGAGAGATCATCTTCATATTGCGGACGCGGCGATCGATGATTTCGTCAGGGAGATCAAATTCTTGAACCATACATAGAGGAATTGCTCCACCGCAGGGTTTGGCGTTGTCTAGCTTACGCTCAAATATGTAGGTTTCAATCCCTGCTTTGGCAAGTGTTTCAGCCGCACATGAACCCGCAGGTCCGCCTCCTACAACAGCAACTCGTAATGTCAAAATGCGCTCCTAAAGCTCTATTTAATCGGGTGTTAACTATTTTGGATGTTAGCATTGCCACTAGTGTGATTGGGGCAAAATTGACGAATATTAATATTTATATTATTTTCCATATCATTTAGAGATCACCAAACTGCGATCAAGTTCTTTCCCCCTCATCAAACTGCACCCTCAAAATGTCACAGCGTAAGAAGTCTAAATCATCCAAGGCAAACAAGCCCAACAAGGCAAACAAGCCAAATATGATCAATGCCGATCAATCATCTCTCAATCATGAGCAAGATGAACTATGGCGACAACGACAATGGGTAAAATTATTTGCAGAAGTCGCCCTAAAAATTCGGCAATCTTTGCAGTTTAAAGATATCTTGCGGGCTACAGTCACCGAAGTCCAACGTATTTTGGAAGCAGATCGGGTCTTAATTTATCAAATTCTGCCCGATGGCACTGGTCGCGCTATTAGTGAAGCAGTGCTGCCCAATTATCCTGCGATTTTAGATTTAGAGTTTCCTGAAGAAGTGTTTCCAACCGAATATCAGCAGCTTTATGCTGGGGGGCGGGTACGTGCGATCGCAGATGTTCATGCTCAGGATGCGGGCTTATCTGAATGCTTGATTGAGTTTATTAATCAGTTCAATATCAAGGCAAAGCTGATTGTACCGATACTGCAAAATCTGAATTCTCATCAACAGCACGAGATGAATCGCCCCAATCAGTTATGGGGTTTGCTGATTGCTCACCATTGCGATCGCCCTCACCATTGGGTAGATTTCGAGCTAGAGCTAATGCAGCAACTCGGTGATCAAATCAGCATTGCCTTGGCTCAGGCGCAACTATTAGAGCATTTAGAAGAAATAGTCGAAGTTCGCACTGCGGAGTTACAAGAAGTAAACCGTAATCTTCAGCAAGAAATTAATGATCGGATGCAAGCTGAAGCGGCGCTGAGACGTAGTGAAGAGCAGTTAAGGCTGATTACCAACGCCTTACCAGTATTGATTGCCTATGTGGACGATCGCCAACTATATCGCTTTAACAATAAAGCTTACGAAGACTGGATTGGCAAGGCTCCATGTGATATTTATGGTAGCAACCTCCAAACTGTCTGGGGAGCAGCATGTTATGAAAGAATGCAGGACTATGTAAAGTTAGCTTTGTTAGGACAGTCGGTAACCTATGAGAATGAGATCACTTTAAAAGAAGGAATGCCATGCTCGGTGAATGTTACTTATATCCCCCATCTTGATGAACAAAAAAACGTCAAAGGATTTTTTTCGCTGACCAGTGATATTAGCGATCGCAAAGCGATTGAGCGCATGAAAGATGAGTTTATCTCCGTTGTCAGCCATGAATTGCGAACTCCGTTAACCTCTATGCATAGCGCCCTCAAGATTTTGGCAACAGGGAGATTAGGAACCTTATCTAAGGATGGGCAGCAAATGCTAGAAATCGCTGATGACAACACCGAGCGATTAGTTCGATTAGTTAATAACGTTCTAGATTTACAGCGGATTGAGTCTGGCGATGTGAAAATGGAAAAGCAGATTTATAATGTATCTACACTAATGATTCAGGCGACTGAAGCGATGCAACCAATGGCTCAACAATTTGGTGTTGTTTTAGTGGTCAACCCAACTGATATCCAGATTCTGATTGATTCTGATTACATCGTTCAAGCCCTCACAAATCTGCTTAGTAATGCAATCAAATTTTCGTCAAACGATGATACAGTTTGGTTGACAGCGGAAAGTCAACCGAATACTAATGTGCTATTCTCAGTTCGAGATCAAGGGCAGGGAATTCCATCGGATAAACTAGAAAGCATTTTTGAAAGATTTCAGCAAGTGGATTCATCGGATTCACGGCGTAAAGGTGGTACAGGGCTAGGGCTGACGATCTGTCGGAAGATCATTGAGCAACATGAGGGTGAAATTTGGGCTGAGAGCGTTTTGGGTGAAGGTAGTACGTTTTCGTTTACGCTACCCTTATTGAATCGATAACCAATAAAAAAATATTTTGCGCTCAATTCAAAAACGTCGTAAGTTATGACCACTAAACTGATTTTGATTGTGGATGATGATGAAAGCATTCAAACTGTTGTGCAGTTTGGTATTCAGATGGCTACCGATTGGGAAGTACTAATAGCAAGTTCAGGACCACAGGGGCTTAAAATAGCAGGCGATCGCAGTCCCGATGTGATCTTGCTCGATGTGATGATGCCTGACATGGATGGTATTGCCACATTTAAAGCTCTTCAGTCCGAGCCACAAACTGCCCAGATTCCTGTGATTTTCTTAACTGCCAAAGCCCAAACTTCGGAAAGAAGGCAGTTTAATGACTTAGGGGTCAGTGGGGTGATTACGAAACCTTTTAATTCCCTTGATCTACCTGATCAGATTAGCAAAATGCTGGATTGGTAAAAGCTATGAAAATATTGCTCGTAGAAGATGATGACGTATTAATTGCTGTCTTAACTAAAAATCTGACCGAAAATCACTATATTGTGGATGTGGTCAAAGATGGGGAAATGGGTTGGACTTATGGCTCGACCTTTGAGTATGACCTGATTATGTTAGATATCGTTCTGCCTAAGCTAGACGGAATCAGCCTATGTCAACGCTTTCGTGCCGAAGGATATACCACCCCAATTCTATTACTCACCTCGCAAAACGCTAGTACAGCTAAGGTAAGTGGATTAGATGCGGGAGCTGATGACTATGTGGTGAAGCCTTTTGATGTCGCCGAATTAATCGCAAGGATTCGAGCTTTATTGCGGCGGAGTAATGCTAGTTCTTTTCCTGTACTAGTTTGGGGAGATTTACTTCTAAATCCTAGTACCTGCGAAGTTTCTTACAATGATCAGCCCCTGACGCTCACCAATAAAGAATATGAGTTGTTAGAGCTTTTATTGCGCGATAGTCAGCATTTACTCAGTGCCGATGAGATCCTCGATCGCCTCTGGTCATCCGATGAGTTTCCCTCAGAGGCAACAGTGCGATCGCATATTCGGCGATTACGACATAAGTTAATATCGGCAGGTGCGCCATCAGATTTTATTGCGACTGTCCATGGACGTGGCTATTACCTCAAAGCGCCAGATAAGGTGACCGATGTCGCAATGCCAAACCAAATTGAGGCGGCTACTCCCAATTTACTGAAGCTAGCCCAATCAAAGTCTCAAGACAATCAACAGAAGCAGTATTTAGAATTCTTAAACCAGCTTTGGATAGACACCAAGCCGAAAAGCCTTCAACAATTAGAAGTATTATTTGAAGCTGTCAGGAAGTTGGAATCTGGTGAACTGGCTCCACAACTGCAAGCACAGGCTCAACAAGTAGCCCACAAATTAGCGGGGACTTTAGGAACACTGGGCTTAACGATCGCCATGCAATTGGCGCGTCAATTAGAAAATTTGCTAACCAGCCAGCCATTATTAAAAAAACAACAGTTAGAAATTTTAGAAGCCTTGGTAACTTCTTTAGAAAAGTCAATTCAAAATACGCATCTAATTCAAAGCGCTCCGATGGCTACGATCGCAGATATATCATCTTCAAGATTTGAGCTAGATCATTCTCAAATTGGAACTAAGGTAATGATTGTTGATGATGATGTCGATTGTTTGCGATCGCTACCTAAGCTACTGAAGCCTTGGGGCTTTAAAGTGACGACCTTGGCAGATCCACAGGACTTTTGGACGGTATTGCAGTCAGTATCGCCTGATGTGCTGGTGTTGGATATCAATATGCCTGAAATCAATGGATTTGAACTCTGTCAAGCTCTAAGGAGCAATCTCGACTGGCAGCGATTACCAGTGTTATTTCTAAGTGTAATGACAGATATCAATACTCAAAATCTCGCTTTTAGTGTTGGCGCAGATGACTATCTATGTAAACCAATCGTGGGCATCGATCTAGCAAGTCGGATTCATAATCGACTGCAACGAGTTAAAGCTTATCAAAACAAGTAAATGGTTCGCTTTGCGAACCATTTACTTGTGGGCTTGCACACATTTTGCACAGCAAATAAGTCATGGTCAGACCATAAATACTTTTTTTAAATCCACATAAATTGAGATAGAAATCGCATGACTCAATCCACACAAGCGTCGCTGCGAGAGCAACAATATCCCCTCATTCACGATTTAGCTAATTGTATCGAATCTGTATGGCGGGACAACTTAGATTTATCGGACTATCAAGTTCCAGATGATCTCGGTTATGTTGAAGGTGCTTTAGAAGGTGAGCGCTTAGTGATTGAGAATCATTGCTACAGCACACCTCAATTTCGGAAGCTGCATTTAGAGCTAGCCAGAGTTGGCAGTGGCTTAGATATTCTGCATTGTGTGATGTTTCCCAATCCTGAATATGGCATTCCCATCTTCGGAGCCGATTTAGTCGGTGGACGTGGCAGCATTAGCGCTGCGATCGCAGATTTATCTCCTGTGCATCCTGAACGCGCTTTACCGCGCAGTTACCATAATGCTTTATCGAGTTTGCCTGTGATCCAGTTTGAGCAGACTCGTGAGTTACCGCAATGGGGCGACATTTTTTCGGATTTTTGTTTGTTTGTGCGTCCAATGGGCGATCGCGAAGAGGCTAACTTCTTGCAACGAGTGCGTGAATATTTGACTTTGCATTGTCAGTTAGCGGTGACGACAGAGCCATTAACGACTTCTCTAGAAATCAATCAGATTCTGGCAGGTCAGCGCTATTACTGCGAGAAACAACAGCAGAATGATAAAACTCGGCGAGTTCTCGAAAAGTCTTTTGGCACAGAATGGACTGAGCGTTACATGACGACAATGCTTTTTGATTTTGCCACCTAACGGTCTAGTTAGACGGTCGGTATCCTGTCATATGCTTCAGGTTCGACATCGGGAACTTTTGCTAAAATTGCTTCATATTTTAACCGACTACCTCTTTTAGCTCTTTCTTTGAGGTACTTCTCTGTCATTAAAGCTGAAAGTTTTTCTGCGATCGCAGTCGATATAAATTGATCAATGGAAATTCCATCACGACTTGCAAGATCATACAAGCTTTTCTGTAATGAGTCAGGAATTTGAATTTGAACGATACTCATGGCAACTTTCCTATCAAGCGTAAAAACTCTGAAGGCTCCAGCAAATTCAACCCAAATTGCTCTACGCCTGCAAAGTCACGAGTGTTATCTCTCGATTCGCGTAATCGTAGGCAGTAAAAATACTCAGACACATTTTTCTCTAACCTGATTTGAGCAGTAAATCGGTATAGATATGAGGTGAAAA
>JAYUSC010000479.1:0-7968 GCA_043755885.1 Pseudanabaena sp.
TGCGATCGCAGTCAAAGCCAGAGAATCAGAAATTAATCCGTGACCCAGCATAAATACTCTGGTTTGATTGGGCAACTCTCTTCACCGATTTGATCTTTGGAGAGTTCGAGTCTAAGCAAATTTGTCAAACTTGATAGAGATTTAACTTCTCTAATTGGATTTTTAGAAAGACTGAGAGCTGACAATTTAGTTAAACCTAGCAGTGGTTTAATATCGCTAATTTGATTATTATCAAGATAGAGATAAACCGATGATGTCAAACGCTCTAGAGGTTTAAGATCGCTGATTTGATTGTTTGCCAGACCGATTTCAGTCAGTTTCGTCAAACCTGCTAGTGGTTGAACATTTTTGATTTGATTGTTGAGGAGCCAGATTGTAGTCAAGTTAGTCAAACCCGCCAGAGGTTTAAGATCGCTGATTTGATTGTTGTCGAGTAAAAGTCTAGGTAAATTATTCATTCTAGCGAGAGGTTTAAGATCGCTGATTTGATTGTGGGAGAGTTCAAGTCTAGTCAAATTAGTCAGTTCAGCAAGAGGTTTGAGGTCGCTGATTTGATTTTTACGGAGCCAGAGCCATCTCAAACCAGTCAACTTTGTAAGCGGACTGAGATCCTTGATTTGATTGCTTTGGAGGTTAATATCTGCCAAATTAGTCAATCCAGCAAGAGGTGTAAGATCGCTGATTTGATTGCTTTCCAGAGTGATTTGAGTCAATTGCTTCAAACCTGCTAGCGGTTTAAGATCGCTAATTTGATTTTCATTTAGCTGTAGTTTTTTCAAACCAGTCAAACCTGCTAGTGGTTTAAGATCGCTAATTTTAGTGATGCCAAGGTTGAGAACAGAAAGACTGTTCAATTTTGCATCAGCAAGCTTACAGTTTTGTGTCCCAGCTTTTTGGAGCAGTACCTCAACCGTTTTTTTTGTTTCTGCGGGGAGAGATTTTTTTTGCAGACACCATTGCTCAAAGCTTTGATTATTTGTTGGAGCTGCCTCTGCTTGTAGGAATGGAAAAGTCAGAATAAATGTAGCAGCTGAGAGAAAACTAAATGCCAAAGAATTTTTCATGATTGTTCTGTGTTTTATGGTTTTATCGAGTGTAAAGATTCTTGAAATTGCAAACAGACTCTGGTTGAACTGGGCAGACTTTTTTGCTAATACGATTGTTGCCAAGGTAAACATTAGTCAACTTAGTCAAAGCCGCTAGAGGCTTAATATCGCTGATTTGATTGGTGTCAAGATTGAGTACAGTCAAGTTCGTCAAACTTGTTAGAGGTTGCACATCAATAATTTTGTTTTCACCGAGACCGAGGTCAGTCAAGTTCATCAAACTCTCTAGAGGCTGAATGTCAATGATTTGGTTGCGGCTAAGCCAAAGTGTTTCCAACTTATGTAAACTCGATAGGGGCTTTACATCACTAATTTGATTGTCAATGAGTACAATAACAGTCAAGTTCGTCAACCCTTCTAGAGGTTGCAAGTCTTTGATTGAGTTACCTGACATAAACAGTCCTTTTAACTTTGTCAAATCTCCAAGTGGGGCAATATCGCTGATTTGATTGCCCTCCATGCTAAGAACAGACAAGTTAGTCAAGCTTTCTAATGGCTTTAGATCGCTAATTTGATTTTGTTTGAGATCGAGGTAAGTCAAGTTTGTTAAACTTGCTATGGGCGTAATGTCAGTGAGTTCATTGTTTGTGAGGAAAAGTTGGGAAAGTTTGTTCAGTCGTAAATCAGCTAGCTTGCATCGTTGCGTACCAGCTTGATCGAGAAGCACCTCAACTGTTTTTCTCGTTTCTGCGGGAAGGGAATCTTTTTGCAGACACCATTGTTCAAAGCCTTGCTTATTTGTCGGAGCTGCTTCGGCTTGTGGGGTTTGAAAACATATTAGGATTAAAGCAGAAAGAACCTTAAAGGTCACAGACGATTTCATATTGACTCCATTTTGTTAATATTTTATTGTTTTCCTGAAATGGAGTATGTGATAGTAAATTGATCTTGATGTGATCGCAAATAGATCATTATGTGATTGCGATCGCAATTAATCTCAATCAAAAACTAAAGCCCTGCTCTGACAAAAAACTGCTCTGATGTGACTGCTAAATCTGGAAACAACTCATCCGTTAATAAGCGATCGCCTTGATACGTCTCAGGTGGGCGATCGCCAAAAAACACGGTGATACTTCGCATTGGTGAATATACAACCCATACTCTTTCTACTCCTACACTGAGATAATCCGTCGCTTTTTGGGCTAGTTGGTTGAAAGTCTGATCGGGCGATACAATCTCAATCACTAATTCTGGCAACACGGGACAAGGTGCGTCTTCACGCCAGTCTGCGGCAAGGCGATCGTAAGAAACATAGAGCAAATCAGGCACAGGAACCCAATCTTTACCTCGTCGTTTGAGAATTACGGACCATTCCACCATGACTCGCCCACGTTCATCACACCATCCCGAAATCTCAACCCAAAATACTGTCGTCAAGGAAGAGTGAAAAAATTTTGGCGACATTTTTTTAACTGCTTCTCCATCAAGTAGTTCATAACTTTCATCATTTTCAGGTAAGTTCAAAAACTGCTCTAGGGTCATTTTTGAACTTGTCTGAGTCTCAGATATGACTTTTTCGATAGCAACAGTCATTTTTGAATCTCCTTTTGGGATTAATGCTGGTATACTTACATCAATTTTAAGTGTCATGAATTATTCGCGCTCTTAAATCCCTATAAAGACCAATTTGTAGGGGTTTAGCATTTGCGCCAATATTTTTATACTCCCCACCGTAATCTTAAAACGCAAATGCTAAACCCTCTGTGCTTTCACCGATAAATTGTCCCTGCGTTGCGAGGTTAGGGCAAAACATTCCCAAACCAGAATTATCTAAAAACTTATAGATTGCTGTGGGAATGCTTTGCCCCTACATGGGATCATCTGGAGCGCGAACAATTCATGACACTAATTTTAACGTCAAAACCCTAAATCTGCTTTGGCAGCCTCTGCAACCCGCAAAACCTCTGGAGTCGAAATTTCTTCCCAAGGCACTTCGCCGATCTCGCGATAGAAGGTTTCGTCATAGGGACGGGTTTGTACCACCACAGGCATCGGTACGGCATGACCAAGAACAAGAGCTTGCTGCTTAGAATCTAGTTTTGATAAAATCGTTCGCAAATTGCCACTGCCCGCCACACCTGTAAAGATTGCGTCGATATCTTTCTCATCATTGAGCAAAGCCGTAATTCTGGTACCAATTTGCGACATCACCTCGTTGTCAATTCCTGACGGGCGTTGATCGACGATCAGCAAAGTCACAAAATATTTCCGCATCTCACGGGCGATCGTCCCAAAAATAGTTTGTCTAGCCGTATTCGGAGCCAGAAATCGATGCGCTTCTTCGATCGTGATTGTTAACTGTTGAGGGCGATCGCAAATATTTTTAGTCTGCAAAAATCGCTCAGCTTTCTGCACATAAGCATGATGGATACGTCTGGTAATGATATTTGTCGCCAACATATAGGAAAGCAAATTTGATTGCGAACCAAACTCAATCACGATATGTTTTCCTGCGGCGATTAAATCAAGGATGCGTTTAATATAATCTTCAGGACAGGTCGGGCGTAAATACTTGAGATCGTCAAGGCGTGTGAGTTTACGCTGGAGCGCCATAATCGAGGATTTACTCCCCATTTTCTGTTCGCAAAATTCTTGAATTTCTGAATTGGTCATCGCCAGTAATCGCGAAATCCAACCCTTGCCAAACTCATTCCGCAGGATAATCGCGTTTTCTAAACTCGCTTCCGAGAGATTTAACTCCTCACGAATCAGCATCAAATCTTCGACATCGATTTGGTCATAGCTGATGTAAAGCTCCTGAGCATCGCGCACCCCCCGCCGCTTGGTTGAGTCGGGATCGAGGGTATAAATCTGCACCTGTGCAGGAAATAACTGCCGCAAACCTTTAACTGTACTAAATCTTTTGCCTTCAGTCGCCGCTTCCCACCCATATTCTGAATGCATGTCAAAAATTAGATTCACGGCTGCTTGCTTACGGATAATGCCCGATAGCAATAGGCGCGTCAAAAAAGATTTTCCTGTTCCTGATTTACCAAATACGCCGTTACTACGCTCCACAAAGCGATCGAGGTCAAGGCAAATTGGCACAGGCATATCAATCGGCTGCCCGATCGCAAAATTCCGTTTATGGGGATCATCTTCCCAACCAAACACAATCCGAAAATCCCGCTCGGTCGCATCGAATACTTGCGAGAAATGGCTGGGGATCGTTTTGACGGGCAGGAGTTGAAAATCACTGATTTCTTCAACAGCTTCGTAAGTTGCTGATTTCTTGCGTTTAGTCTTTTTAATGCGATCGCTATTCTGACTAGCGGCTCGTTGCGTGATCAGATCAAAAGGATTTGCAGGTACAAACATCAACATTGGCGTTAAGTTAATTGTGCCGAAAGTCCCTGTCCCTGCCAAAATTTCAGTTAAAAAAGTATTTTCAGGATCAGGCGGATTCATGAGAATACGGGGGCTAGCCGTACCCAGTGTGACATCGGTGAGGATACAAAAAAAGCGCGTATGCCGACCATGCACGACCAAAAACTTACCGACGCGCATATCTTCGACGGAAATTTCGCCATTTAGTCGAACTTCTAAACCGTCGCTTAAAGAACCCTGAACAACAATCCCTAATGGTTGCAATAAATCCATGCCAAACCTGTATTAAGTCCGCATACTTTTGCATAGCATAACAAAAGAGAGGAGAAAACTTAGTTTTCTCCTCTCTTTTGTTGCTAATGCTTACGAGTGCGTGCAATTAGTCGCTAATAATTATTTGGAACGCTGAGCGTTCTCAAGAATTATTTAGTAGCGACCACCGCCGCCACCGCCGCCGCCGCCAGACTTGTTATAGCCGCCGCGACCGCCGCCGCCGCCTCTGTTACCGCCGCCGCCGCCGAACGAGTCGTTATTCTCGCGAGGCTTAGCCTTGTTAACCTTAAGAACACGACCCATCCATTCAGCACCGTCTAATGCTGTGATGGCTGCATCTTCTTCAGCGTCTGCACTCATTTCAACGAATGCAAAGCCGCGAGCGCGACCAGTTTCGCGATCGGTAGGGAAATGGACACGTGTGACCTTGCCGTAGTCTTCAAAAACTGGCTTTAAATGGTCTTGAGTAACTTCATAGGACAAGTTACCAACGTAAATAGACATTATGCTTTCTCCAAGAATTCAATGAGTATGTAGAGATAGAGATGTCGGAGAGAAGCTTGTCACGATGAAACAGAAAAAAACTGCCAGTACAGAAAACAATTACTACAACCGATAAATACTTTTACCTTACGGTCAATAGTTTAGCGCATATGATTTAAATTTGGGCATAATGTTACATTTAATTTACTTTGTGACAATTTTAGCCATCAGGTCATAAAACCAAAAAGAGAGTTATGGCGCTTCGCGCCGTAACTCTCTTTTTGGTTTTAGTTAAGTAAAGGCGGTGCTTTGAGATTTAGTCCATCCAACCAATATTTTTATTGTTTATGCGCTGTAACTGTTCATTAGAGCCAGTTGGACGTGCATAGGGATTGCGATCACGCTGAGGATATGGCTGCTCAACAGGCTGTTTGCGAGGAGTAGCTCTGTTGTTTTGGGGATTTTGCGGGACTAGTTGCGAAGCGCTAGCCGCCTCAACTACAGGGGGCTGAGCTAACTTGCCCTGCTCTGAAAGTTGAATATTCGCTTCGGCTAAGCGCAAATTATCACGTTTGACGGCTACAAGCTGTTGATCTAGTTCATTTTTGAGACTCTCGATCGCAGCCAGTGATTTTTGTAAAAGCTCGATATTGGTATGACTAAATTTCAAATCCTTTTGCAAATCAGCCACGGTTTGCGAAAGTTCGGTTTCTCTTTGTCGAGATTGGGCAAGCGATCGCTCTAGCTCGGAGATTTTTGCTGTTGTGCGATCGGTCACACTTGGAGGTTTTACTGCGGCATTTAGTTCTGGACGGCTAGAAGCTTTGCTGACTGGATCAGCAATAGTTTCTGCTTTTACTTCGATAGTTTGTTCGGTCAAATCGTTCTTTGCTGGAGATTCAGTTTCTTTTTGGACTTCATCACGCAATAAATCCGAAATTCCGACTTTCTTTTTAGTTGACATTATTTTTTATTTTTATTTAATTCTGATGTTACTTGGAACGCAGATCATAAATCTCTTGCTGCTAGACAAGCAGGGCAACCACGGGGGGATTGCCCCTACCTGAAAATTTGGCGACTGGTAGGGGCTGTGCCCCTGTGCCAGCCCTAAACCTTTGCTATCACAGAAAATACTTCCATTCACCTTAAAATATCGCGCCGTAGCTCATCAACCACTCGTCGATAGTCTGCTTCTGCTTCTCTAGCATTTTTGCCTTTCCATTGTGTAACTAATTTGCCGTCGAGAGCGGCGCGTTCATGGGCTTTGTAAGCTCTCACAAAAGCATGAAAAACAGGTACTCCGACTTCTTGCAAAGTATTTTGAGCCTCAAGTGCTTCATTAAGACAGCGAGGATCGACACGGGTTAACAGGACTCGATGGGGGACTTGAGCAGGGCGCACCGTGTTTTTGACGGTATCGATCAGAGCCGTTAAATCCATCGGCGCGGGGGGGCTAGGCAAAACCAAATAATCTGCGATCGCAACGACTGTGGCTAATGCATGAGAATGCAGTGCAGGTGGTGTATCTACCAATACTAGATCGTAACTGCTGAGTTTCGGCAATTTCCTTAGATGGGTGGGATCGATTTCCTTGGCAATGTCAAAGCCCATGCCCTTTTCGCTGCGTCCGACCCACCAAGACAAGCTCCCCTGTACATCAGCGTCCACAACCAATACCTTAATGTCCTGAGCAAAAATACCTGCTAAGGCGATCGCAGTTGTTGTTTTACCCACCCCTCCTTTGCCATTGGTGACGACTACAATTTTTGGGGAATTTGCCATGCTACTAAATCTCTTAAATAACTGCTTAAGGGTTTCGTTCTTTATTTTTAGTCTGTTTTTTTGAGCTTTGATGGTTTAGTGGCAAATAAAACTGCGATCGCTAAACAAGCCAGACCAATATTAATAGAGACATCGGCAATATTGAAAATCGCAAATCGAATAATCCTGATATCGATAAAGTCAACTACATAACCAGCCACAAAGCGATCGATGCCATTACCTGCGGCTCCCGCCAAAATGCAGCCATAGCCGACCTGCTCCCACCGATTTAAGTTTTTCCCAAAAATACCGAAAGCAACTAGTCCCAAACTGACAATCATCGATACCCATTTAAGCCAATCAATCTGACCACTAAAAAGGCTAAATGCTGCACCTGTGTTGGTTGCATAGGTAAAATGAAAAATACCATCAATCAAGGGAACTGATTTTAGTCCCTTGAGATACTGCACGACTAAATATTTGGAGGCTTGATCGAGAGCTAATCCCAAAATTGCCGCAGCCCAGTATAGAGAGTTCTCGATTTTGCCAGATGTCATATTAGAGGTTTTTAACTAAAAGTTGTAGAACTCAGAGAAACAAATAATTTATTAAAAGGCTTGCGAAGCAATACTTTAATAAATTATTTGTCGTTATAATTTGGCGTAAAACGCTGTTACAGACTTTTATGGACTAATGATCCCTAGCCATGCCAACAAGCCTTTACCAGTAAAAAGCTGGATCGCTACAGCGAGGATGAAGCCGATCATCGCAGCGCGACCATTCAAGCGCTCTGCATAGGTGTTAAATCCCATTTTTGGATCAGTAGCCTGTGGTACTTGAGTTGGTTCAGTCATGATCGAAAAAATCCTCACTTTACATAAAACTTTATATAATTTTATCGCAATCGCCCACATATAGAGAATTTTGAGTTCTAAAAGATGAGGAGCAACGCTCAGCGTTGCCCCTCATCTTTTTCGGCTATTCATATAAAACCCCAAAATATTGCGGCGGGCGTAGC
>JAYUSC010000480.1:0-7957 GCA_043755885.1 Pseudanabaena sp.
CTGCATTAGAAACAGATATTTCTGATTTAAGGGATGCTGAAATTAAGGTTACTGGTTGATCATCAAGAAAAATTTGAGGTTGAGGATTTTTTGTCCAATTGACAATGCTGACATGAACAGCAGCTTCGCCTGACCATTCCTGAGTTGCGATCGCATCGTGAATAATGCCGCCATTGCTAACAATGTAATCTAAGCTTGCTTTTCTGCCCGATACTTGGGTGATCGAGTTAGTTCCAACTAAGCCAGCCCGACCATTTTCACCGAGTACATCATGAGCTTTACGGAACCAAAACACACAAAAATCTGGTTGTCCTTGTACATCGGAAAATTTGTCATAGATTTTCTGTACATACTTGTCTCCTAGTGACTGACGGAGTTTTTTGCCTCCCAAAAATGGTGGATTGCCAATGATTGCGTTAGCCTCAAACCATTCCGTAAACAAAGCATCCTTACGCACAATATTTTGATCCAAAATATCTAACGGTAATGCAGGTTCAGATAGTCCATGCTTATCGATCGCCACTTTACGCGCAATCATCAAAGTCACCCTTGCTAACTCGACGGCAAATGGGTTGATATCCATGCCAAAAAATTGATTAGGCGTAACCAAACCCATTTGAACTTGCTGTGATTTTTGTGGAGATTTTTGCTTGGATGAAATTTTGTCAAGCAGCATCACCTCAATCCGCTTTAGCTCTTGATAGGCAAGATATAGAAAATTTCCTGAACCACAGGCAGGATCTAGCACTCGATAGCTCTGTAACTCTAATTGCAAAGCATTGAGATCGGCAAGACTATTTGCAGCTTCTATTTTCTCTTCCCAATACCTTGTAATCGTAGGCACAACAATTTTCATGATGTCTACTTCAGATGTAAAGTGCATCCCCCTTGTGTGACGCTCCTTAGAGTCTGAAGTCGCTTCAAAAATACTGCCAAAGATCGCAGGTCTAATCTTGTCCCAATTTTCCCTAGCTGCAACATCCAAAATTTTTAATTCTTCATGATTTAATTCAATCGGATGAACTTCTGCAAACAATCCGCCATTAAAATAATCAACACCTTTATACCGCCCTGCGGGTGCGATTTCTTGACGATTCATTTTCGCGAATAGTCCACCAAGGAGATCATAAGTACTTGCCCCATTAAGACAATCTTGCACAAAAGCAACAAATAGATCATTAGGCAATAGCCCGCGATCCTCGGCAAACATCGCTAACACACATTGCAAAATAAACTTTTGCGCGATTAATTCCGTAAAGCCATCTCTAGCGGCTCTAGCCTTGAGAAGTTTGTATAGTTCCCCCAATCGCTTAGCCGTATTGACCGTAACCTCAACTTGGTTATTTCTAAATACAGGTGTCGTATTGACCGCGATCTCCATAAAGCGAAATGCACTAGACCGACTAGGTAAGTCAGCGATCGCAACCATATCTACAGGCGTATCAACTTGGAGATTAAAGTCATAAATCCAAAACTCATCAAAATTGCATAGCACCACATACCGAGGGCGATCGGGGAGGAGATAAGTCCAATATTGAAAAGCTTGTGAATAATGTTTATTAAGATCCTCACCTCGCTTTTTCATCTCGATCAAAACGCCGCCCTTCCCATTGCTCTGAGGACGTTTCCAGACTAAATCCGCAAAGCCCGTCTTGCCCTTAGCACTGCCCTTTTTAACCCTTTGCTCATATACAGCCCCCGCCTCGATCGCCCCCTTATGGTGAAAAGCTTGGAAGAATCGATCTAAAAATATCTGTGATTCTGATTTTTCATCACCTTTTAAAGTGGAATGGAAGTTAACAAAATCTTGCAAAGGTTCAGACATTTTCTAATCCCAGTATCGTATGGACTAAATTTTAGATTTAGCTTAGATATACTATCTGGTAATGCGATCGCTTAGTTAAAAAAAACGGCGCATCGCGCCGCTTTTTTTAATAATTTACTAACGAAATGATCGACACTTCTGGTAATGCGTTTCGACCATTCAGAAAATCTAGCTCGATCAAAAATCCATATCCAATCAATTCTGCACCAGCTTGAGTAACTAGTTTGGCTGCTGCTGCCGCCGTTCCACCCGTGGCGATCACATCATCGATAATGATCACGCGCTGACCTGATGCGATCGCATCTTGATGCATCTCTAAGGTATCAGTTCCATATTCCAAGGAATATTCAACCCGAAATACTGCGGATGGTAATTTTTTAGGCTTACGGACTGGTACAAAGCTACAACCTAAAGCCATCGCTAGTGGTGCGCCAAGGATAAAGCCTCGTGATTCGATGCCGATAATGCAATCGATCGCTCCAATATTTAGTTCAGCAAATTTTGTTTTGAAGTCTTGGATAACTGCTGTCAGCCCCTGAGGATGTGCTAACAAAGGCGTAATATCTCGAAAAATGATCCCTTTTTGTGGAAAATCAGGAATATCACGAATAATGCTTTTAAAATCCATAGGGTTGATTGCTAGAGAGCTTCACAATTTTATCTCATAAAAAACCAAAAAAGAGAGGCGGTGCTTTACACTGCCTCTCTTTTTTTGCTTTAAACTGCGATCGCAGATGCTTTCGTCGTACCGAGAGATTCCATTACCAATTCGGCAAGGTCATTGATAAAGATTGGATGGCTATTTAAGGCCGGAACGCGATCGAAGTTGTGAATGCCAGCTTCTTCCGCAACTTCACGATATTCGATATCGATTTCTTGTAAAGTCTCAATATGCTCAGACACAAAACTGATTGGCACAACCAAAAGATCATTCACACCTCGCTTAGCCAAGTTCTTAATTGCTTCCTCTGTATAGGGTTGTAGCCACTCGACAGGACCAACGCGACTCTGGTAAGCAAGAGTATGCGCGTTGTAGCATTGATAATCGCGACGGAGAGCCTTCATAATTCCATCAACACAGTTTTCCATTTGTGACTGATAAGGATCGCCATATTTAGTCACATATTTTACTGGTACACCATGAGCGCTGAAGAAAAGATGCACATTCTCAGGTTCCGCAAAAGATTGTAATTTCGTATTAATCAGTTCATTCATCGCCCGAATGTAGCCACTACGATCGTACCAAGACTCGATCGTGATTTTTTCGATCTTTTGCAGCTCAGGATCATTTGCCCACAGCGTATCGAGTTGCTTAATACTCGAACCACTAGTACTGATCGAATATTGAGGATATAACGGCAACACCACGACGCGAGTAATGCCATCTTGTTTGATTTGGGCGATCGTCTCTTCGGTATAGGGAGCCCAGTAGCGCATTGCTACATATACTTTTGCCTCAACGCCATTACGCTGCAACACGTTCTCAATATTTTCGCCCTGCTCTTTAGTAATCTGGAGCAACGGTGAACCGCCGCCAATCATGCGGTAATTTTCTTGACTGATCGGAGCGCGACTAGCGGCAATCAATGAGGCGATCGGCTTTTGTAAAAAGGGAAATGGAAGGCGAATGATCTCTGGATCGGCGAATAAATTGTACAAGAAAAGATAGACATCTTCTAACTTCTCAGGGCCTCCTAAGTTTAATAGTATTACTCCAACGCGACCAGACATAAAACGATTTCCTAAAAGTGAGATTTTAAAACGAAGTAGCTCGGCATAATTAAAAACCCAAAACCAAAAACGGTACTGTTCGCTTAGCGGGCGGTACAGTTTTTAGGGTTCTATATTTAATTGTGCTTAGTTACTTACTTCTAAATCTTAGTCTAAGTTACAAATAAATATTAGCTTTTGTTTTGGGTGTCGGAGATCAACACGCTACTGCGATCGCTTATCCAACCATTGCTTGACACAAGCTTCCAACCGATCAATATCCAATGGCTTTGTCAGATAATCATCACAACCTGATGCGATCGCAGCTTCTTTGTCGCCCTTCATGGCATGAGCCGTGACCGCAATAATTGGGATCTGTGAAGTGCGATCGCTAGCCTTGAGTTGCCTAGCGACTTCCCAGCCATCCACCTCTGGCAACGATAAATCCAGCAAGATCAGATCGGGATGATTAGTCTTTAGCCAATCTAGAGCGGCTTGACCATCTTGGATACAAGTGACGCGGTAGCCTGAATCTTGAAACACCTGCTCCACCAAAACTTGGTTGTCAGGTGCATCTTCGACCACTAGGATTAGCGGTGGGCTTTTAAGTGCGGGCATAGGTACTGAGCGGTTCTTTGATAAACTTGATATAGAGATGTTTAAAGGTCGATCGCAAAACTCTGGGCATTCCAAAGTCAATCGCCATCATTGTTTCAGGTAGTTTCCAATCTTTGCTTTGCAAATTTGCGATCGGATCGCCAATAATGTCAATCGCATCGAGATCACTACAAAGCCCTGTGCGGATGGCGGCAGCAACCGTCGGTACATCCATAGGCTTAACTCCGAGGATCTCCACCATAACCCGATCTAGCGCAAATACATCACAAGAAGCCGCTAAAACCCCTAAATCTTTTGGTTCGCCAGCGCTTGGTCCATTGCCTTCATGTCCGACGATACCATCAATGATCGTCAGCTCAGGATTAATTGCTCTTGCCGTCTCAATCAGCATCTGGGCGAATCTTTCGACATCCTTGCCAGCTTCCATATGCCACCAAGCTTTCATTTTGCCTGGTACGCAACCAAACAGATTTTTAACTCCTAGCGTTAGGGTCAACTGCATATGTGACTTGACCTTGGGCAAGTTAATCACCACGTCTGCATCCATCGCCTCTTTACTCAGCCGCAAATGTTGTAGCTCACCTTCGCCTTCAGTCTCGTAGCGCTTGCCATGAAATTCGACGATCGGGATTCCCAACGCTAAGGCAAGAGGTAACAAACCATTTGCCTTAGCAATACCTTTAGCGCTACCAAAAGCAGGGCTATCTCCTAAAAATGGCTTGCCCCCAGCATCCTGTACCATTTTGGCGACGCAATACACCAATTCTGGGCGGGTAGTGCATTCTTTGGTGGGGCGTGAACCTGTCAGCAAGTTAGGCTTGAGTAAAACGCGATCGCCTGCTTTGACGATGCTGGACATACCGCCTAGCGGTGCAAGTACGGCTTCTAGGGCTTGCATCAGTGATGCTGTTTCGTAGCTAGAAGTATGCAGAAGACTGACGATGGGTTTCATGAATGTTTCTAGAAGGGGGTGGGTCAGCGAACTACTTAAAATATATCCTATTGACACTCTCAGCGAGTAACGCGACTGAGATTCCTGATTCAGCGAGTCCACTTACTTAGAATTCCTTGCAAAGCTCTAAACAGAGGTGGTTCTCTCCACAGACGTTAACTTTCCGAGTGCCCCTCGGTAGTTTGTGTTGCCACAAAGTTTTTGTTTGAGTTAAACGCTGTTCGTCTAGTTCCTATAAATCTTTTACCTACTGCGAGGAGGAGTCTAGAACAATGCAGTAGAACCGCATAGATTTAGTTGTCAAGGTTCAGCTTTGCGTACCGCTAGGTACTGGGTTTTTTATGTGGTTGATTACCCTTGCCACGGAATATAATATAACATAGACAAGGCGGTTGAAACCTCCGTTCGCTTACATCTCAGCGCTAAAGCGCAGAGCTTTTCGCTTATCGTGTGCTTTTTTGTAACTGAAACTGATCGCTGCCAAATCCAAAAAAATACCCATCGCTTATGGGCGGTTGAACTCAAGTTAACATAGAGATCTAGATCAGGTAATACCTGTGTTGCTTTATTGAATACTCAACCGTTAGAAAAATTTCATGAACGATCGCTTAATTCGCGCCCTCACCGCCGACGGACGAGTCCGTGTCGTCGGCGTGGATATTACCCAATCCCTAAATGAGGCGCATCGCCGCCATCACTTGTCAGCAGTTGCTACGGCGGCACTCGGACGGACGATGAGTGCGAGCTTGCTACTTGCCTCAAATATGAAGCAATCCCAAGCCAGAGTGAATGTGAGAGTCGCGGGTGACGGTGGGCTAGGGCTAGTCTATGCCGATGCAGGATTTGATGGCACGGTGCGCGGATTTGTGACTAATCCCCAATTTGGATTGCCACCCCTTGCTGATGGTCAACAAGATGTTAGTAAAGGCGTTGGACATACAGGTTTTTTCAAAGTTCTACGCGATGTTGGCCACGGCGAACCCTATAGCAGCACTGTGGAACTGATTGCAGGTGATATCGCTAATGATGTTGCTTGGTATTTAGCTTCTTCGGAGCAAACTTATTCTAAGCTGATGCTTACAGAATTAATTGAGCAAGATCATGATGAGGCTCCTGTAAAGTTTGCCGCAGGAATCTTATTTCAAATTATGCCCAGAGCCACACTAAGAGCAGCGAAGACGGCTAACCTGTCGCAAGAAGATTTACTGCTCCAACTGGAGGCTAAAAGCGATCCGCAAAAATTCATGGATTTACTGCGGCAAGGTCCTGCGATCGCAGAGGTGATGACCGAGATATTTGCGGATATGCATCTCGATATTTTGCCCATGACCAAAGATGTCAAATTTAATTGCCCTTGCTCCTTCGATCGCGTGTTAGCGGCAATGAAATTGTTTGGCGAAGAAGATTTGCGATCAATGATTGCTGAGGACAAAGGTGCAGAGGCAACTTGTCATTTCTGTGGTCAGATCTATCACGCTACGACCGAGCAGTTAAGTAACTTAATTGCTGATTTACAAGTTCAGACAAAAGCATAATCTTAAAAAAACTATGACAGTTAACGCGCAAATTGGCATTATTGGCGGCAGTGGACTCTACAAAATGTCCGCCCTGACTGATATTCAAGAAATTAATATTGATACTCCCTTTGGCAAAACTTCAGATGCATTTATCTATGGCAAATTGTCGGGAACCCCTGTGCTATTTCTAGCCAGACATGGGCGATCGCATCACTTACTTCCCTCCGAAGTCCCCTATCGCGCCAATATCTATGCCCTAAAAAGTCTAGGCGTGGAATATATCATCTCCGCCTCGGCAGTTGGCTCGCTCCAAGAATATGCCCGACCTCTAGATATTGTGCTTCCTGATCAATTTATCGATCGCACGACTAGCCGCATCTCGACATTTTTTGGCGAAGGGATCGTTGCTCATGTGGCTTTTGGTGAACCGATTTGTAAGTCACTGCTATCGGTAGTAGCTTCTGCTGCGGAAGGTGTGGATTTGGGTCGGAACAAGGTTCATAAGGGCGGTACTTATATTTGTATGGAGGGACCCGCGTTCTCAACTAAAGCCGAATCGCTGCTCTATCGCAATTGGGGCGCGAAGGTAATTGGCATGACCAATCTCACTGAGGCGAAACTTGCCCGTGAAGCGGAAATTGCCTATGCCACGATCGCATTGGTCACTGATTATGACTGTTGGCACGATGATCATGAAAGTGTAACTGTGGAGATGATCATCCAAAATTTACATAAAAATGCGGTCAATGCTCAAACTGTCATTCAAAGAGCTGTGGCAAAAATTGCGGCGAATCCGCCTAGGTCCGAGGCTCACCATGCTTTGAAGACTTCGATCTTGACGGATTTGAGTATGGTGTCTGACGCAAGTCGCGATCGCTTAAAAGTGATTTTGCAAAAGTATCTCTAACAAAAAAAGCCTCGCAAAGCGAGGCTTTTTTGTTAAAGATACTTTTTTTAAGAGCCGAGTCCTTTGACTGTCTCAAAGAAGAATCTGGCATTATCTTCGGGCGTGGTGGGCAAAATGCCATGTCCAAGATTCATGATATGTCCCTTGTTTCCAGCTTTGGCGATGACTTCGAGAATACGTTCGCGAATATAGCTTTGCTCTGCAAATAAAACACAAGGATCAAGATTGCCTTGTACAGGAATGTGACGACCAATGCGATCGCGTGCGTCAGCCATATCAACTGTCCAGTCAACACTGACAATATCCACACCAGACTTAGGCATGAGGTCTAGGACACCCGCACTACCACTAATGTAAAGGATCAGTGGGGTATCAGGATATTTTGCCTTGACCTTATCGACAACCATCTTTTGGTAAGGCAGTGCAAA
>JAYUSC010000481.1:0-7953 GCA_043755885.1 Pseudanabaena sp.
GCGGCGCTTCGCGCCGCCATTCTCTTCTTGGGTTTTGATATTATACTTAAACTATTAAATAGCAAAGGCAAAGCGATGAACCAAACTTTAGCTAAGGCAGAAAACCAATATCTTGTGAAAAGATCTGTAACTTGGAAGCAGTTTAAAACTTTGCAATCCGCTTTTAATGAAATTGGCGGTATGAGGATGATCTATTGTGAAGGAGAACTAGAAATTATGGGTATTGGACGGCTGCATGAAATGATCTGTGCCTTGCTGGGTCTACTACTGGGGCGATACTTCATGCTAAAACGCATACAGTTTGTGGCTACAGGATCATATACCCAAGAATTGCAAGATATTACAGAGTTTCAAGCCGATCTTTCTTACAACTTTGACACAGAAAAAGATATTTCCGATCTATGTATTGAGATTGTCGTAACAAATGGTAGCACAAAAAAGTTAAGGAAATATCAATTGCTAGGAGTGCCTGAAGTTTGGTTCTGGCAGAATGGCAAGATTCGTATTTATCGCTTAGAGCATGACGAGTATGTGGAAGTTAAAACAAGTGTCTGGTTGCCAGATCTAGATATAGCGCATTTAGAAGAATGTTTGTTGATGGATTCGCAGTTAAATGCAATGACTGCCTTTGAACAAAAATATACTAACGAGTTCACCCCTTAAGGCTTTGTGCGAATTCCGTAAAAACGTTGCCCAATAAATTGCTAATAATTTGGAGATGATAGATATGCCAGTAAAAATAGCGATCGCCCAAATCCAATTGCAAGAAGGACAAAGAGTTATTCTTGAGAGGATTAGCTGGCAGGAGTTTGAAGATGTTTTGGCAGATTTAGGAGAGCATCGCCATTCCCATGTTGCTTATTACAAAGGAGTTTTAGAATTTAGAATGCCGTTACCAGAACATGAGCGTAATAAGACGCTAGTTTCGCATTTATTAGTGGTTTTACTAAATGAACTTGAATTGGATTGGGAATCTTTAGGTTCCACAACTTTCAAAAATCGCAGGATGCAAGCAGGGATCGAGCCAGATGATTGTTTTTATATTCAGAACTATCGAGCGGCAATCGGTCTGAAACGCATTAATCTTGATGTCGATCCGATGCCTGATTTGGCGATCGAGGTGGATCTGACTTCACAGACTCAAATGAGCGCGTATGAGGCTTTGGGGGTTGCCGAAATTTGGCGAATTAGGAACGGTAGGTTAGAAATTAATCTATTGCAGGATGGGAAGTATGTAAGTTCTGCAATTAGTCTAATTTTTCCATCGATTCCAGTTATCGAAGGGATTTCACTATTTTTAGAACGCAGTGACAGTCTGCCGATGAGTGCGTTATGCCGAGAGTTTCGGGCTTGGTTAAAGCAATCACTTCCTAGTGAGTTAGGACTTACGCATTAGCCTTGCACTCAAGCCCTGCGATTTATCGCAGGGCTTCTTTCTAGGCAAATTCAGGTCTACCTTGCGACATGAAATGTTTTTGCGAACTCATTTCAGGTTCTCCATCCTTGGGAACTCTCTGAATATAAGTTCCATCTGCTTTAAGATCCCAAGCTTGACGATTATCAGCTAGGATGATTTCTAGAATCTGTTTCAGTTCCTTGACTAAAGATCGCTCCTCAACTGGAGTAATCACCTCAACCCGCGCATCAAGGTTCCTTGGCATCCAGTCAGCACTGCCGATATAGACCTGCTCCTCGCCGCCATTACTAAAGTAGAAGATGCGGGAATGTTCTAGAAAGCGCCCGATTACACTGATCACTCTTATGCGATCGCTTAATCCTTTCACCTTGGGGCGAATACAGCAAATACCGCGAATAATCAAATCAATATTCACGCCAACTTGGGAAGCCTCATATAGAGCCGAGATAATCTCAGGATCAACTAATGAGTTCATCTTGGCAATGATATAGGAAGGATAGCCCTGTTTCTGGTGTTCGATTTCGCGATAGATCAGTTTCAAGAACTTCTCGCGCATGTTTACAGGTGCAACTAGGAGCTTGCGATAGTCACGCTGACGGGAATAACCAGTCAAATAGTTAAACAAATCCGTTAAATCTGCACCCAAATTATCATTACAGCTAAAAATACCAAGATCGCTGTAAAATCTCGCCGTTTTGGGATTGTAGTTACCCGTACCAATGTGGACATAACGCACTAAGCGATCGCCTTCTTGCCTTACCACCAGAGCCGTCTTGGTATGGGTTTTGAGATTCTTAAAGCCATAGACTACATGTACTCCTGCATTTTCTAGCTTTCTTGCCCAGAGGATATTGTTCGCTTCATCAAATCTCGCCTTCAGCTCCACTAACACCGCCACCTGCTTGCCATTCTCCGCCGCCCGAATCAGCGCATGGACAATTGGTGAATCTCCTGATGTGCGATATAGAGTTTGTTTGATCGCCAGTACCTGATCGTCATTAGCAGCCTCTTCGATAAAGCGCTGTACTGTTGTTGTGAAAGATTGGTAAGGATGATGAACTAAAAAATCACCTTCGCTGATGATGTCAAAGATGTTCTTACCATCTTCATCCCCTTGCTTCAAGCGCGGATGAGTTACCGATTTCCAAGGCTTATCTTGATGGTCAGGCATAGGCAGAAATGCGATCGCCATCAGGCTGCCTAGACCAATCAACCCTGGGATGTCATATACATCCGCTTCAGTAATTCCTAGTTGCTCAATCAACTCCTTACGGATCTCTGGTGGTATATCGCTAGCGATTTCCATCCGCACGACTGAGCCAAACTTCTGCTTGCGTAGCTCTTCTTGTAGCGCCGAAATCAAGTCATCTGCTTCTTCTTCTTCGATATCGAGCTGCGCGTCACGGGTAATCCGAAATGGATAATAGCTAACAATCTCCATCCCTGGGAATAAAGCCTCAAGATTGTGAGCAATTACCTGTTCCAATGGCACAAAAGTATGATCATCAGTTTCAGGGATTTTCACAAAGCGTGGCAATACATTTGGCACTTTCACTCGTGCAAAGTTTTTCTCGCCTGTTTCGCGATCGCGGACGATCACCACCAGATTGAGACTGAGATTAGAAATATAAGGAAATGGATGAGCAGGATCGACGGCTAGTGGTGTGAGTACAGGAAATAGCTTTTCTTGGAAATAGGTTTTGAGATATCGCTGATGTTTTTTATCGATATTCTTGTAGTCTAAGATCTTCACCCCATGATTATGTAATTCTGGACGCAGGGTATTCTCGAAGAATTCATGTTGCATCGCAATCAATGGCACAAGAGCCTCGCGAATTACTTGCAACTGCTGTTCTGGATTTAGCCCATCATCGGAGGTAATATCCATTTGCTCCGCAAACTTTTTCTTCACCCTTGCGACTCTAACCATAAAAAATTCATCAAGGTTAGTACTGAAAATTGCAAAGAACTTAGCTCGCTCTAGCAATGATGTGCGCGAGTCAATCCCTTCGCTTAAAACCCTTGTATTAAAAGCGATCCAGCTTAGTTCACGATTAAAGAAATACATGGCGCGATCAACCGGCTCTTGATATTGCTTATCAATTGTCTCTGGTATAGATTCTGGGATTGTTGACGACACAATAGTCTTTTCGATTACGTCAACTTCTCGAGCAACCTCAAAATCTTTCTTAGCTAAATCTTTTTTTGTTCGGGGCATAGGGGCAAGGCTGTCGGCTGGTGTAAAATCACTCAAATACTAGATTACCGAAGTATCGGTCAATAATGTGTGAGCTTAAACACTTCTCACAATAAAGGGCAACGCTTCGCGCCGCCCTTTATTAACAAAACTTAGCCCAAAAGTGCTGCGATATCTTTACGCAGAGCTTCATCTTCAGGTGCAACGCTGGAAGGATAATACTTCACGACTTTACCTTCTTTATCGACGAGAAACTTATTGAAGTTCCACTGTACTTGGCTGCCTGTAGTCTCAGTAAGATATTTGTAAGCATCGGCAATACCACTGCCACTGACCTTCACCTTGCTAAACATATCAAAGGTGACATCATAGGTGAGCGAGCAGAAGCTCTTGATTTCTGCCTCAGGTGCAGGTTCTTGTGCGCCAAAGTCATTACTAGGAAAGCCAAGAATCTCAAAGCCTTTGTCTTTGTATTCACGATAAAGAGATTCTAAACCCTTATATTGCTTGGTGTAGCCACATTTGGAGGCGACGTTGACAACTAGGGCTACTTTGCCTTTGTACTGAGCGAGATCGATGGGTTGATCGTCGATGTTAGTAGTCTTGAAATCGTAAAGTGTGGACATATTTTAGGGTTGCTATAGTTTAGAAAGATTTATTTAGGTTTTCGCGGCGATCGCATGGCAAGTGTAATTATCCTCATCGGTATACCTGCGAGTGGCAAATCGAGCCTCGCTGAGCAAATGTTGCGTGCTTCTAATCAGACTTCTGAGCTGGGTAGTAGCAGCCTTACTCATGGACAAACCCAACTAATCAGCCCCGATCGCATTCGGGCATCACTCTATGGATCAGCCGCTATGCAGGGCGATTGGTCAGAAATTTGGTCACATGTACAACAAGAATTTGCCAGCGCCGCCAAATCGCAACAATCTGTAATATATGATGCCACAAACTATAAGCGCGAATATCGTAAAAATATTATTGACCTTGCCAAAGAACATGGTTTTAAGCCAATTACGGGGATTTGGCTAGATGTGCCGCTCTGGATTTGTTTGTCACGCAATGATCTGCGCGATCGCATAGTCCCTGAAGATGTGGTGGTAGATATGTATCGCACCTTAGCCTATAGCCCACCCACCCTCAGCGAAGGCTTTGATCGCATTTTGCTTCGCGATCGCAAACTAGAAAACGAATGGATCGACTAGCCCTAGAAAACGTGAGGTGCAGCACCGCTGAAATTTTCTGGGTTTTAGAGATGCGCGTTTTGTGTTAGCTTAAATAGACTCAATCTCTAGGGGTACAGTAGGTTAAAATGGCTAAGCGCCGCAATCAGAAAAAAGAAAAAGCTCTTCGCAACCAAGCGTATGCGCGTAAGTTTCGTAAGCGCACCCCTATGGGTCGCTTTGGACGCAGAAGACCAATGGGCAGCTATAACGATCCTGAAGATTCTGAATCCAATGGAGCCGCCGATACAGGTGCTGCCGATACTGGCGCTGCTGATACTGGCTCTGGTGGCAATAAATTCTAATTTGAATTCTGGTTATATCCCAGAGTTCTCCAGATCATGACCACAAGTTTTGCCATTGCTTTACATACAACGACTACCAAATTAGAGCTTGCGATCGCGGAAATCAACCCAAACTCCGATCGCAATTCTCAAATTTATTTGATCCACAAGCAGCAGTCATGGGAACTAGGCCGAGAGTTATCTCTACAGTTACATGACTGCTTAAGTATGTTTATAGGTGATCATTCATGGGCTGATTTTGCTTTTTTAGCGATCGCCACAGGGATCGGTAGTTTCACTGGCACAAGGATTGGCGTTGTCGTCGCAAGGACAATCGGCGAGCAGTTAAATATCCCTGTATATGGGATTGACTGCGCGTCAATTGATTCTAGAGCGCAGCAATCTGCTCCAGCCTTATCTCTCAGCGAAAGTTTGCTTGCGATCGCTTGCGATCAATGGCAAGCAGGAATTTATCCTAGTTGGCAAGATGCTTTGCCAATCTATGAACAGTAAAGCAGAAGGGGCGCATAGCGCCCCTTCTGCTTTTTCGGATCTGCAAGTGGTAGAATTATGGTGCTGAAAGTCGATAAGAGTTGAATTTTCTTAACTAGCGATCGCTCGTTAGACTTAGAGGGGAAACATTTTATTACTTAAGCAAAATCCACTTAAGACGGTAGTTATTCCCAGCTTGACCTATGCTTCAAGACGCGATCTCCATTCGTCATTACCAAAAGATTACCGACTCCCTCGTCGAAATGTCAGAACGTGGTTATCGTTCTACGGACGAGATGCGGCTCTTTTTGGACGGTTATCTATCGGCTCTGCGTTTTACTAATGCTGTAGAAGCCCATCACATTCACCGTCTCGAAGAAGATGCAATCCGATTTTTATACGATTCCTCTAACTTTGCCTCTCCTTATGAGTATGAGTTTGAGGTTGAACGGGGTGAAAGATAAACACTGTGGCGAATCCCTGCGGTAAGCGGAGTTTGAAAGCGATCTTGCTTGACGACTTGTAACTCTTGCTGCTCACAAAATATATCTAGCTGTTCACTTTCTTCGGGTAGCCACTGACCACGATATAGCACCGCTGTGCCGCTTTGTTTGAGAAATGGCAATGCGTAATCAGCACAAATATCTGGCTTGCCGACGGCTCGGACAAGGGCTAAGTCATACTTTTTTTTATAAGCCGAGAGTTTATTGATATCTTCGCTGCGTCCCCATTTTGCGATCGCATTTGGTAATTTCAAATCTTGGATTGTTTCTTCGACAAAGGCAACCTTTTTTTGTTTGCTATCAAGTAGGGTGATTTGCCATGATGGTTTTGCGATCGCGATCGGCAGTCCGGGAAATCCTGCACCCGTCCCAATATCAATTACCTTAATATTTTCACGATCCCAAAAAGCGAATACGCCACATAGCGAATCCCATAAATGCTTCTCCCAAAAATCATCGGCAACGGTGATCCGCGTCAGATTTTGTTTGCTATTGCCTTCCAAGACCAGTTCGTATAGCCTTTCAAATTGATCGATTTGCTCAGGGTTGGGTGACCAGTTGAGGGTAGATTGCCAATGCTCGAATAAGTGAGAAAAGTGGGGCATAAAAAACATCAAGTAAATACTGCGCTTTGCGCGATCTCTACTTTACTAGCGATCGCGAGATCTCTCATTCGATGTTTGTGAAATTTCGACATTAGGCGATAAGATCAAACATTAAGATTCATGTAGCATTGCTAAGCGGTTATGGATAAATAACTGCGCGAAGGGCTGCCGCTTGTTGACTGCTACCGATATAACAAAAAAATATAAAAGGATCAAAACTCATGACCGAAGAGACTAAAGTGCGTACTGCTTTTACAAAAGATGAGCGCGGCATCTTAAATAATTGGGCGATCGAGCCAAAAATGTATGTTGATGAACAAAGTGAAAGTCGCTTTGGATTCACTGAATATGCTGAATTGCTAAATGGACGCTTGGCAATGGTTGGATTTACATTGCTCGTCATTATTGAGGTATTGACTGGCAAAGGGTTTTTACAAATTATCGGTTTCTAGGAATTAGGGGTGAAGCAAAGCTTCATCCTTAAAATATATTTTTATGACAATTCCCCAAGACCCAATTCAGTTTTTAACGCTTGCCGAAGCCCATGCGATCGATGGCGCGATGCTTTCGACGATGGAAAAATTTATGACCCGCATCACGATTTCATCGATGCGGATTATTATCAGAATTTCTCAAGAATTAAATATTCACGCTGAAGAGATTGGTGCAATCCAAATCGTGCAATGGATTGAGCATGATTCCCAAATTCGGAAAGAACAAGGTGAAGATGCTGCATTTTTGAAATGGACTTCTCCGCATCCTGATCTAGATTTTGAAGATACTCGTCAGGATGAAGTTACACCTGCTAATCTCTCTAGTCATGAGAAATTCCTCACGCGCATGGTCATTTCGGCAATGTCAGCATTAGTTGCGATCGCAAAAGATTGCAGCGCTCACATCGAAGATTTGACCGTAGCCCAAATCATCTCTTGGACGGAAAGCGATGCCAAAACTAAGCGCGAACAGGGAATTTAGGATTCAGAGATCACAAGCCTGCTGTCCCCAAGCCATAGCTGGTCTGATTTCCTTCGTCATATCATTTTTGACCGACATCTCAATACTGAAGCCTTTTGACTGAAAACTATGATAGCTGGGCAATGGATTCTCGATGTTGGTTTGAATGAGGATGCCTCTAAATCTTGTCGAGGCTACAGTGCGGAAAACTTAGCGGTTATTCGTCATATCGGTTTGAATTTATTGTCAAGAGACAAAAAAATAAGGTCGTTATCAAA
>JAYUSC010000482.1:0-7950 GCA_043755885.1 Pseudanabaena sp.
AGCCGATCGCAAAGTTCTGCAAACGTGGTTTCGTTATCTTCTAATGCAGGTGCTTCTGTACCCGCCAACCTTGCCACACCACGTCTAGCAATATCTGAAGCAATATGCACTTGACGGCTGAGCGGTAACATGTCGGGGTATAGACGACTTGCTATGAGTACAGCGGGATCGATTTTTTTGGCTTCAGCATGAGCCGCTCCCTTTTCTAAAATTGCGACTAAATTATTTAGCGATCGCACTAGGGAGGGAACTGCAACCTGATACATCGAAATGGACATTAATGGTTCTCCAGATCCTTGAAAAATTAATATTTGTAACTTGAATATCACTATAACCGATCGCAACTTTTTTACACTCGCCTTAAGGCGCTGCGATCTCAAATTTTTTGTAGCGCGGCGAAGCCGCGCTACAAGTTTTTTTTAGTGCGATCGCTCAAATAACGCTACCCACAAACGGCGTGAGCCGATTTGGGAGCTATAAAATAATAAATCTATTAATAATTTTAAGGCTAAGCGTTGGATTTCCTCAGGTTTAGCTTGCTCCTCCTCAGCCATCCGCTCTTGATACAGACTATTAAAGCGATCAAGATAATCACCCAAAATTGGTTCGCGGTGGGGTGTACGCTTGAGAGCAGTGCATTTCTCTAACTGAGCAACGGCATTGCGGATCACAAATTGTTGCTGCGCGGCAAGCGTACAACTGATTAAAGTCATCGCCCTCGCTTCGTCAACATCCAGCTTTTTGCGCCCTTTGCCCTTGCGTAATGGGCTAGCTTGCCGCAAGCGCCATAGTGTAATGCGATCGCTTAAAATCTCTTCAAAACCTAACTTTTCGGCAACTGCCAACATTTCATCGGAACCAAGTCCTGTCAATGACTCTAGGGCAAGCAACACTAAATCCAAATGCGCTTTGATCGCCTGTAATTGAGGCAAATCTGGATTTTGAAAGGATGGTGTAGGTTGAGAGTTCATGAGTCAGAACTGGACTTGATTTGAGGTAAAGGTGGCAAAGGTAAAGGGCGAAGTTTACTTCTTGACTTCTCGGCTACAGCTTTAGTTGCATTTTCCATCAAAGTAATATCGCCTGATTTTACGCTTAATTTATCACTAGATATATCAATTACTTCACCGCGCGAAGCACTCCGCGCTCTTCCTTGAGTTGCCCATGCTTGCATGAAGCTAATCTGTTCTCTAGCCGTACTAGCTAAAGGATAGGTTTCAGCGATCGCACCTAAAATATCCTCAGTATTCACATCGCGCTGCTGATGGAAAGCGCGATACATGCCTTCCACGATCGCCTGTTCGATTTCTGCACCACTAAACTCCTTAGAAATAGCCGACATTTGCTCAACATCAAAATTGCGTAATTCCATCGGGCGAAAACGTTTTAAATGGAGCAAGAAGATTTCTTTGCGTTCTTCATAGGTGGGTAAATTGATAAAGAACAATTCATCAAATCGTCCTTTTCGCAATAGTTCGGGCGGTAAAGCATGGATATTATTCGCCGTCGCTACTACAAATACGGGACTAGATTTTTCCTGCATCCATGTTAGGAGCGTTCCCAATACCCGCTGACTCGTTCCCGAATCGCCTGTACTATTAGAGATACCGCCAAAAGCCTTATCGATTTCATCGATCCAGAGAATGCAAGGTGCAAGGGCTTCGGCAAGCTGAATCGTTTGACGGGTACGGCTTTCTGACTGTCCGACCAAACTTCCAAATAACCTCCCCACATCCAGTCGCAATAATGGTAACCGCCAAAGATTTGCGATCGCCTTTGCACAAAGACTCTTACCTGTACCTTGAATGCCTAGCAATAAAACACCGCGAGGATTGGGCAAGCCAAAGGCTCTGGCTTCATCAGAAAAGGCTTGTTGACGCTGCATCAGCCATAGTTTGAAATTATCTAATCCGCCAATGCTATCGAGAGTTTCATTGGGTGTGAAAAATTCTAAAAATTCCGTTTGGCGAATCCGTTTTTGTTTCTCAATTAAAACCCGATCAATATCTGATTCATTCAGAAAATGCTTCTGTACAATTGATTTTGAGAGTGTATGACAAATGCGATCGCGAGTCATCCCCATACAAGCTTTAATCAATTGCTCAAGGCTATTCCCTTCCATTCGCAACTGTTCAGGCGGAATCATCTGCTCGATGATATTACGGATTTCCGCAGTTTCAGGCAATGGGAAATACAGCACCGCCACCTGTTCTTCGAGTTCCGATGGCAGCTCTAGCAAGGGACTCAACAAAATCAAAGTCTTCCGCGAATTGCGAAAACTGCGATAGAGATTGCGAAGTTGGCGGACTAATATTTCATCAAGGCGTTGGGAAGCTAAGCGTCGATGCAAATCCCGAAACACATAAATAGTCGCCATTTGCCGATCGCTATTTTCAACAATTTGCAAGGCTTGCAATAAATTATTTTTGCCTTCTTGATTATGCTCAAAACCACGCACTAGGTCGTAATAGAGCATCTGACGCGGCGGTCCGCATTCTTGGGCAACCTGTGCGATCGCCTTTTCTGCGCGTTCTTCTTCCCATGTCACAACATAAATGATCGGGCATTTAGCACGGATCAGTAAACTAAGTTCTTCTTTAAAATTCAGAGATTTCATGCACAGATGCCTTAGATTTATGAAAACTCGCTCAGCGAGTTTTCATAGCGGGTTTTAATAAATAATTTTAGAAGAAATCGTCGTTTGCGGCTTGTCGATGTGGGGGGGGTAGCGATTTTAAATGGCTGAGAAACTGTAATAGCTCGTCATTGGTTAATTGTTGACGTGATTTTTTGTCAAAAGTCCGCACCAAATAGTCGCGCCCTTGAGGTTTTGTCCAACTTAGACGCTCCATCTCCACATCGATTTTAGAAATTGCGTCTGATAGATCAACAGGCTCAGGTGAAATTTGCGGTGCTGAGGACTTGCTTGGTGTCGGTATTGGGTCAGGTGAATGCGACAAAGAAGATAACTCTACATCAGCTTCGGGAAGATGATCATGCCCTCCATATTCATTGGCATAGTCTATGGCTGACTCAGCTTGAATGGTCTGCATCGTTGACATGGAATCGCTATGCTCAGTCAGTTGCCCTGCGCCTGCCCCTAACGCATTAAAGTTTGCAGATGGGAGAGTGTTGATCGATGAATCTCGCGATACTTGCGTTAGCATCGGCGATCGCAATCCATAGTTGCTGTAGTTATGATCAAAACTATTGTCGAAGGCCATCCCTGCGATCGCAAGCGCCCTTTTTACAGCCCGATCTTCCGCTATTTCGAGATCGCTATCTACAGCCGTAGCCGTACCCATGATCGCATCTCCTTCAGAGACGATCGCCCTAAAAGCATGAAGCCCATCTATTTTCGGTAGCATCTCTGTCTGGATACGACCTTGAGGATATTGAGAGCGAAACTGGGCGAACATAAATAGGTACAAAATCAATTTTTTGAGGAAATAATCTGCAAAACAGAGAATATCTTATAGCAGTTTTTGAACCAGTATAGCTACTCCCTTCCCAGTGAATAATTAGTGATGCGCGGCGGAGCCGCGCACCACTAATTATTCACCTTAACAAAACTATGGCGGCGCTTTGTGCCGCCGCTAGCTTTTGTGATTTTTGTCTAGGTGTCAAAAAAGTCAGCAAAAGGATGCGTATAACCTGGAATCTTATTTTCATCTACGGCATCGATCTGGTCGGGATCAAGATATTCATGGGCATAGTGCAGATAAACCTTTTCGCTGACAAATAGATCAAAGAGGTCGGGATCAATATGGTTACTCTCTTTCATTTTACCGAGAATTTGCAGGCATTCAGTCAAGGTTTTACCTTTTTTATAGGGTCGATCCTTAGCGCTGAGGGCTTCAAAAATATCCGCTATGCCCATCATTCTTGCAGGTAAAGACATTTGTTCGCGGGTCAGCCCCTTCGGATAGCCTTTCCCATCCATGCGTTCATGGTGACCGCCAGCATATTCTGGGACACGACGGAGATTGCGTGGATAGGGGAGTTGCTCCAGCATTTCAATCGTAACCACAATGTGATCATTAATGACTTTGCGCTCTTCAGCAGTAAGTGTCCCTCTAGAAATATTCAGGTTATACACTTCATCCTCAGTCAAGAAATTTACCTCTACTCCTTTAGGATCAATCCAGCGATAGGTGGCAATTATTTGCAAACGTTCTTTGTATTCATTGCTCATAAACTCTCCGCCAATGTTACAAATGCGGAGAAAATCTTGATCTCTAGAATATTGGGCAAGTTTTTGCTGAAAGGACTTTTCTAACTCAGGAATCACACTGAGGTTGCCAGACTCGATCGCCGCCATTTTTTGATTGAGAAAACTAATTTCGGCATCCCGTTTCAGTATTTCAAAGCGGGTATTGATCAGGTGAATGCGATCAAAAATTGTTTCTAACTTCGTGGCTTTATCGATCACATGGACAGGGGTCGTAACTTTGCCGCAATCATGGAGCAGCCCCGCAATTTTCAGTTCGTACCGTTCCTCTTCATCTAAATTAAAGTCCTTAAAAATACCGTGATCAGCTTGACATGCGGCATCGGCGATCATCATCGTTAAGGCAGGGACACGGCGGCAGTGAGCGCCGTTGTAGGGCGATTTTTTGTCGATCGCCTCAGACATGAGGTTAATAAATGATTCAAATAGACCTCGAAATTGACCAATTAGTTTGTTATTTGTTAAGGCGATCGCAGCTTGAGATGCTAACGATTCAGCAATACGCTGAGATACCTTGGAAAATTCAATAATTCGATTGTCTTTAGCATCTTTAGCATTAATTAGTTGCAGCACTCCAATCAATTCATTTTCATGATTGAGCATGGGCAAAGTCAAAAACGACTTTGATCGATAGCCCATTTTGGTGTCAAAAGCTCTAGTTCCCGCAAAGTCAAAGCCCTCAGCAACATAGGCATCAGGGATATTAATCGTTTTTTTATGTAAAGCAGCATGGGCGGCTACCATCGTGTTGTTGGGATTGCCAGCTTTATCATAGAGAGGTAAAGCTGGAAAAGGGATCGGTTCTCCGAGCTTTGCTCCCATCATGATTCCCAGTGAGTCATTCATAATGATTTCAAACTGGAGATGTTTTTTGTTCTCAGTGGCAAGATATAGCGTCCCACCATCAGCATTTAAGATGGTTTTCGCTCCTCTCAAAATCATCTCTAGCAATTTGGGCGTATTTTTTTCTGCTGAGAGGGCAATGCCAATCTCATTTAGCTTTTCGATGAGTTCAAATGATTCTGTTTTATTGTCGCCCATGTCCATAGTTTGCATCTCTATTCGTCAACAGTGTCTTTATTTTGGAAATGTCATGAGGGGATAGATTTCTTAGTTTTTATTGGGTTGATTGGGCTGAACCAATATTTTCGGTAAAGGTGGCAAACCATTCTTCTTCCAGAACTGTTGAAATTGTTGGGGCTGAGCTAGCCTCCATCCAAATAATAAGATTGAAAATAAAAATGTTGTTGCCAAACCGAATTTCACAAGACTTATCGCAATTTGTCTATAGTTCGGGTTGGTTTTTTGGTTATCTTTTACTTTTTGTTCAGCATTAGGGCTTGGGTCAGAAGTGCTTAGGTATATAGTATCGGTTTGACGTGGAAATTGATTAGCGGGTTCAGATATTTGTGTTTGTATTTGTGTTTGTAAATACTTGATTGACTGATGCACAATTGGTGGTTCTTGATCGGTGCGAGCCCATTGTCTGGCAACTGCGGAGGGAATAGCACATAGGTTCTTGGAGTCTAATTTGGCAATGCGATCGCGTAGAGATATTTCATCAGAGATTAAAACCACACATTGTGTTGGATGAGCATTAGCGACTCCAACTGCACTTTGAGCAACACTGATCATCAGTCTCGCCTGACGACTGAGATTTTGGGTAGCTCTAATCACTAAGTCAGCATGTTTGGCAGTTAGAGATGTAATTTGCCAGTTTAAGTCTGACGAATTTTGAAATTGTTTTGCGGTTGACTCGTTACCTTCAATTTTACCGTTAGCGATATTTTTGATTTCGAGCGCCACAACTTCTGGCAAAAGGCATTCTCCTAGTTTGGCAATCGCTTGCCAAGTATTTGGATTGGTCTGAATAATGGCGCTAGTTTCGACCAGCAATAAGTAAGGAGAATTAGACATAAAAAAAACATGCAAATTATTGTGCTTTACGGCGCATCTTTGCGCCCGAAGAATGATCAAGAAAAGATTATTTTGTCAACCGAGAGCCTTGCCAATTACCAAAATTGTTGGTACTTTCCCCAGTTCCGTAGCTGCCATAAAACTCTTTGCAGCCCTCACCAAAAACGAGAATCCCTTTCCCCTGCTGTTGCGGTTGCTGTTTGGGAGTTTCCTTCCAGTCAAAGGTAATCACATTATTTCTTAATTTACCTGTTAACTCACCCGCAATTTTACCGCGTTCAAAATTTGCGTATTCGTATTTGCCTGACACTAGATTTTCGCTCTGTTCTTGCAAAGTCACCTTACCAAAGGGCGTTTGCCAATCTCCATTAATCTTTGATTTACAGGCAAGGTTGCTATCTGGTGTTGCGTCAGGAGCAGTGAGATACTGCAATCCAAATATGGTCACGACAGTGACTCCGCCTACTCCCAAAGCCAAAAACAACCAAGAAAGAGGTATGTGCTTTTTGAAAGGGTTCTTTAGCAATTTTGAAATATTTTTCAACTTTCCCTCCTCAGCCTTGGGCACTTCTGGCTCTGACACCTCTGTTGCTGGTGAAGATGTATCTTCCGATTCTGGTGGCATTGGTTGCGATCGCTTACTTTTATTAGACCAAAGTTTTTGCATAGTCTTAAGACAAATATGTCAATGCCAATATCTAGTACTACATTGTCGCATGTTGACAAAACTCATGCCGATTAATCCGCTCAGCGATTATGCTTATCTATGGCTTATAGATTTTAGGTAATTCCATGTCTCAACCTTCGGAAACTGATATTCAACAGATTTTCGATCGCATTGCTCCAGTTTACGATCGCTTTAATGATCTCCTGAGCTTGGGGCAACATCGGATCTGGAAGAAAATGGCTTTGCGTTGGTGTGAGCCACAACAAGGCGAACAATGGCTGGATCTTTGTTGTGGTTCTGGTGATATGACGGCTTTGGTTGCCCAAAAAGTTGCTCCGACGGGGCAAGCGATCGGCGTTGATTTTTCTAAAGAACTATTAGCGATCGCAGCCGATAAAGCCAAAAACTATTTGCCGAAAATCCAGAAATGTTTGACATGGCAAGAAGGCAATGTTTTGAGCTTGCCTTTTGCTGATCATACTTTTGATGGCGCGACCTTGGCTTACGGGTTACGAAATGTGGCAGATATTCCCAAAGCCCTATCCGAGTTACATCGTGTCTTAAAAAATGGCGCAACTGCCGCGATTTTAGATTTCCATCGTCCTAGCGATCGCTTGATGCAAACTTTTCAAGATTTTTATTTGGAGCGCGTGGTCGTACCACTAGCCGATCGCTTTGCGATGACTGAGGAGTATGCCTATATTGCACCGAGCTTAGCCAGATTTCCGATTGGTTCGCAGCAAGTACAACTAGCTAAATCTGCTGGATTTGCTCAAGCAACTCATTATGCGATCGCGAATGGGCTGATGGGAATATTAGTTCTGAAAAAAGCTAATTAAAAAGTAAAAATAAAGATATTGCTTTGCTCCACTTTTATTTTTTAGGTTTTACATCAGGAGTTCCATACATATCTTGTCTTTTGAGTTCTGTGATACCAAATGTTAGTCACTAGTGGCTGTAAATTTGAACTTGCAGGGACAAAGGGATGCGAGCATGACACAAGTAAATCTTGAACGAATTAGAACTCTCCGCCAACAGATTATCGCGGAAACGAGCCATGGTTTTGCTGACTGGAATTTAGTTCAGCAACTCTTAGATGACTTAATGCTCAATCATCAACAATATAAACAGTTCG
>JAYUSC010000483.1:0-3356 GCA_043755885.1 Pseudanabaena sp.
GCGCGATGCGCCGCCCTTATTTTTTGGGGTTAGAGTAAAAAAGCAAAATAAAAGGTGCTGCTTAGCAGCGCCTTTTATTTTGCTTTTTAGGGATTTAGCATTCATCAAATGATTCAACATCTAATAAATGGCGGTATGGCTCGGCTAGCTCTGAGCCTTTGAAAGCTAATGCTCGCAAGATATGCCAATCATTTAAGCTTTCAAAAGCATTGGCATAGTCATCGCGCTCCAAACGGTCTGCGATCGCAGCAACATCTGAAGCACTAAACTTATCAGGATCAACTTCTGGAGCTTCGCCTACTACATCCTTTGAAGGGTTATTAACCATATCGCTCTATGACAGTCTTGTGAACGGAGAGAGAGGGATTTGAACCCTCGGTACGGAGTTACCTGCCGTACAACAGATTAGCAATCTGCCGCTTTCGTCCACTCAGCCATCTCTCCAAATTTATTAGGAATTTTATCTTATCAGATAGCGTGCATAATGCAACCTAAATTATTAAATTTAATAAATTTCAAAACCCAGACATGAAATGTGGCGCTTTGCACCACATTTCATGTCTGGGTTTTGATCGCTATACTGCGTTGTCTGAGCCTTGATCTGAAATAGCGAGTAACATCATTAAGAAATGAAGCTGAGGCAAACCATGAATTACGATGCGATCGCAATCGGGGCTGGGCTATCGGGCTGTAGCGCTGCCATTCAATTAGCAAAGCTGGGCTACCGCGTCCTGTTGATAGAGCAAAGTCATTACCCAATGCACAAACTCTGTGGCGAGTTTCTATCTGTTGAAGTAACCGCAGCATTTGAGCATCTGGACATATTAGAGCAGGTTCACAAAGTTGGCGCTCAGCCAATTCATCGGGCCTACTTGACGACAGCTAGTGGTGCGTCATTTCGGAGTAAGCTCCCTAGCAAAGCATTAGGACTAAGTCGCTATCAACTAGATTTGATGCTATTTCAACGGGCGCAAGCGGTGAATGTCACTTGTATCGATAACACCAAGGTTACGGGCGTTACAGGAAACCTTTTGGAAGGATTTACGGTGAATACGACTAAAGGAGAATTTTCGGGACGGCTCGTGTTGGGTGCATTTGGTAAACGGTCATCGCTCGATCGCAATCTTAATCGGTCATTTGTACAGAAAAAATCGCCTTGGATTGCTTACAAAGGACATTTCACGGGCGTAGATATTGCCGATGTGATCGAGTTGCATAGTTTCCCCCACGGCTATTGTGGACTATCGCAGATCGAAACAGGGGAGATCAATGTTTGTTGGATCGCCCATGAACGGGTGATGAAGGAGCCAACAAATCCAGAGTTAGATATTCCTGAATCCTTGGCTAAAAATCCTGTACTAGCCGATCGCTTTCGGCATATGCAACGAGTCTCGCCTTCATTGCAAGGATTAAGCCAGATTAGCTTTGAGCTAAAAGAGAACTTTCATAATGATATTTGCATGATTGGCGATACCGCGGGGATGATCACGCCGCTTTGTGGTGACGGGATGGCGATGGCTTTAAGATCTGCGGAAATCGCCGTTCCTTTAGTCAGTCAGTTTCTCGAACACCAAATCAGTGACATAGCTTTTAAACAGCAATATGCGATCGCATGGCGTAAGGAATTTCAAATGAGATTGCAACTGGGGCGAGTCATGCATAATTGCTTCGTGCAGCCACCGCTTGCAAATATAGGCGTGAGCCTATGTCAAATTGCTCCCGCATTGGGCAATTGGATTATCGGGGCAACTCGCGGTAAACCGCAGCAATTAGTCAACAACGAGCTTGCTAGTAATGCGCTCTCCTAAGGCTATGCCCACACCTGCAACTAGAAATGCGATCGCAGTTAATACGATCACATTCGACATGGAGAGCGTCGCAGGTTTCGGAACCAGATAACCAAAAACTGCGATCGCACCTGATAGCCCACCAAAAAATGTACCCACGGTCAAACCACCGAGGGATTTAGGAACCATTGTCAGCGCAAAGGCAATCATGCCATTGTTCACGGCACTAAGGCAGGTGAGCATAAATAGAATGCTGATCATTGCTGCGATCGCACCATAGCCAAATGATAAAAATCCTAAACCTGTGGCAATTCCACCCAAGCTAATGATCATCAGGCGTTTGTTATCAATTAGCTGTGAGATTTTCGCTGTCAATAGAGCGACTAATCCTTGACCAATAAAAGCCGCACCCATTAATACTTCAAAAGATAACCCCGTAAATCCTGTGATATCGGCTTTGATCGTCCTTGGCAACACATCCCCCATCAGCAACCGTATCCCTAAGCCGATCGCCGCCCCAACCAGCATCACGATCGCTAAGTTGCTCCAACAAGCTCTGATTGGTAAAGGTTCATTTTTTTCTAATTCGGGATTGAGATTCTTGGGAATATAAACCATTGCACTTCGCAAACTAGCCACACTCGCGAGCAGCACAATCGATGCGATCGCAAAAGTCGCGGGTGCGCCTAGACCCAAAATAAATTTAGTCGCCAAAGGTCTGATCGAAGCCACAAAACCGCCGACTAGCGTTAAGATGCTGCCTGCCTGCGGTAATTTGGTCGCCCCTGCAAAGATCCCCAGCAAGCAGATGACGGGACTCCGAAAGGTTGCCATCACGATCGCCCACAGGATCGCCAAGGTGAGCAAGAGTATGCGCGTAATTTCGTTGGCTCCACCAAAGATCGCCACGCAGGGCAATCCAATAAATAAAGCTGTCGATGCGATCGCAGCGGCAATGATAAAGGGCATTCGCGTGCTATACCAACGCTGCCAGCGATCGGACAGTCCACCAAATAATGGCTCGACGACTACTGCGATCGCGCTTTCGATTACCAGTATCAGCGCGGCAAATTGTTGCGCTTGACTGGTTGGATAGCCAAAGACCTGTTCGATAAACTGTGGTAAATAGATCGCGTAAGCAATCCAAGTCAAAGTCATTGCACCCTGAACTGACGCTAAGCCCCATACTTGGCTCCAACGTACTTGATCAGTTTCTTGATTTGATGGTGTTGCGATCGTCATTAAAAAAACTCTCCTCAATTTGTCGAGATATAACTAAGGTTATTTCCCATTTAAAAATTACCCCACCCTAGCCCTCCCCTTTGGAAGGGGAGGGAACCAGATTTCTAGTTTTCCCCCTTTGCAAGGGGGAATTAAAGGGGGTATTTCCCATTTAAAAATTACCCCACCCTAGCCCTCCCCTTTGGAAGGGGAGGGAACCAGATTTCTAGTTTTTCCCCTTTGCAAGGGGGAATTAAAGGGGGTATTTCCCATTTAATTACCCCACCCTAGCCCTCCCCTTTGGAAGGGGAGGGAACCAGATTTCTAGTTTTTCCCCTTTGCAAGGGG
>JAYUSC010000484.1:0-3351 GCA_043755885.1 Pseudanabaena sp.
GCAACATTTTTGGGTTTTATTATTCTTGTAAGTCCCTAATTAACATTTGGCACACAAATTAGATTTTAAGGATGCTGCGATTTATGGCGCGGCGAAGCCGCGCCATAAATTTTGGTTCTTTCTTATATTTGCGTTAGCGTCAAATGAAAACTTGTACCGACATCGCAGGACAAATCTAAACTAGCTCGCAATTGTTGCGTCAAAATCCGCACTAATCTCAAACCGAGCGAAGCTGTGCCATTAAAGTCAACATTTTCAGGAATCCCGATGCCATTATCACGAATGATTAAATGTAAATCTCGATCATCGATTGATTTATATAAAATCACCTCGATTAATCCTGTCCGATCATTCGGGAATGCATGTTTAAAGGCATTCGTGAGTAACTCATTGACGATCAATCCCATCGAAATCGCCATGTCAATATTTAATTGAGTTGGCTTAACATCTAACTTTAATTCAACTTGGTTAGGATTAAAACTGTTAGAACTATAGAGATTCCCAACTAGACGTTGAAGATATTCACGAAAATCAACTTGATCGACATCCTGAGATTGGTATAACTGCTCATGAATGAGGGACATTGTATGAATCCGACGTTGACTATCGGAAATCGCTCTCAAAGCCTCTGTGTCATCTATATAACGGGCTTGCATCGATAATAAACTATCAACCACACTGAGATTGTTTTTAACCCGATGATGAATTTCTCTTAATAGAACTTCCTTGTCGGCAAGTGAGGATTGCAGCCTTGTTTCTACTTCTTTTAACTTGGTAATATCAGATGCTGAACCAATTGTTTGCTTTACAGTGCCATGATCATTACAGGCAAAAACAGTTTCTTGACTATAAAACCATTTCCATTTGCCATGGATATCCCTCATGCGATATTCAATCACAAATAAATCTTCATTATCTTCTTCAGGTTTTGTGTTGCGAATCAGTTCATGATGAGCTTTTATTTTGGATAAATCATCAGGATGCATAATTGTATCCAGCATTAAGTCACCCATTGCTTGAACTTCTGATGCGGTATAGCCCAGCAGATCTGTAATCGCCTGATTGCAGTAAACATTACGATGTTCTTCGATATCGTAAATATAGAGAATGTTAGGAGTGGTATCAGCAATCCGTTGAATAAATTGTTGACTACTTTTGAGGGCTAGTTCTGCTTGTTTGCGGGTTAGGGCGATCGCAATATAAGTAACAATTGTCTGGGTTAACTGGATTTCTTCTTCTGTAAACCGTCTTGGCAGATCAAAATAGGCAACAATATCGCCCAAATGTCGGCTTTCATACTCTAGTGGAAATACCGCCAAAGCGCCGATATTTTCAGCATGACAGATATTTTGCAAACTGCGATCGCTAGGAATGATCGCGCCCTTGGGAAAAGATCGAAACTTAAGTTCTACTTGATAAGCTGAATCCTCAAAAAAAGCTTCAACAGATTGTTTGTAATTCTGACTAATCCCTATAGATTCTTGATATTTTAAATTGCGGTAAGAATCAGCAATGATCACAGAGGTTCTTGAGGTTCGCAAAGCAGTGCCGATTCCATTTAAAGCAATTTGATAAATTTCATTGACTGTTTGCGCGGCATTCAGGGCTGACACAAAGTCGTACATTAACTTTAAGCGATTGAGTTGCAAATTCAAGCGATCTTCAGTTAGTTGCTGCTCGGCAATCGTTTGCACCAATTGAAAATTAACTTCTTTTAATTCTGTTTTGAATTCTGTCCTTACTTTAGCCATGGGTTTCGCCTCCAATGATCGCATTCTTAATTCTCAAACTCGGTGAAGCACAACCAACTGCTAGCCCACTCTGTCCGCCTTTGCCACAACCACCTGACTCGTCCCACAGAAAGTCATTGCCGATCGCCTCAATATCTTGCAATGTCTCAAAAGCATTCCCTGAGAGCGTCACATCCTTAACAGGCTCAGCGATTTTGCCATCACGAATCATCCAAGCTTCACCAGCAGTAAAGGTGAACATCTCACCATTAGTCATCCCGCCTTGCCAGTTTTTAGCATAGACACCCACAGGAATATCGTTAAATAAATCGGCAACAGGTGTCTGACCGCGCCCAATCCAAGTATTGGTCATTCGCACAATTGGTGGATAGTGATAATCCAAACATCGGGCATTCCCCGTCACTTGTTCACCCAATTTACCTGCGGTCTCTCGTGAATGCAATCGCCCAACTAGTACACCATCTGCAATTAACTGAGTTGTCGTCGCAGCCACACCTTCATCGTCATAGAGATAACTACCGCGATGGTCAGATGCGGCGGCTCCATCAAAAATTTGTAAATCATCCGAGCCAAATCTGCGACCAATGCTCATCGTTTCTAACATGTCGGGATTTTCGTAGAGCATATCTGCTTCCGAGAGATGTCCAAAGGCTTCATGTACAAATAATCCCGCCAAAATCGGATCGATCACGACGGTATAGGTATTACCTTGCACCGTCGGTAAGTCTAGCGCATTAACTGCACGTTGTGCCGCGCCTATGACTTGTTGGTCTAAACTTAGCAAATCTGCATAAGCAACTCTGGAGCCGAAGGTTTCGCGTCCAGTTTGGATTGTTTCTCCATCCCTTGCGATCGCAGAGCATCGTAACTCCCAGTCAGCCCATTCCTGCTCGATCATCGTGCCTTCAGAGTTGGCAAATACTACTTGCTGAGTGCAGTCGCCATAACGAACGGCGGTACTAATTACGCGATCGCTAACCGATCGCAAAATATCAGTGTAATGGGCGCACAAATTCTTTTTATGAATAAGTTCAATTTGATTAGGATTTTCTTTGATCAGTGATACCTGCGCTTGCACAGGTTCGACCGCCGCCAGCACTGTTTCTTCGTTGCCAACCCATTTGGCGGCTGCGATCGCTTCTTTGAGCTTTATTTCTAAACTATCTAAATCATTAAAACTGGCAAATCCCCAGCCGCCGCGATGACAAGCTCGCACCTGTCCACCAATCGAGATGCCTGTACTCAAGGTTTCGACTTTACCGCTGCGTAAAAATATATCTGCACCTTGCGATCGCTCTAGCCGAATCGCAAAAAAATCGACATGAGATTTATACTTTTGTACCAAGCTCGAAATTTCATCTTTAAATTGCCATATGGTCATATATCAAGCCCAGACTAAAAAGGTATTTATGCATTTTGATTAAAATTATCGCACAAAAATATCATTTTAGTGGATAAATAGTGTTTATCACTAGTAATTTCCCTCTGTGTAACCTACAGCAATTTGCTTTCAAACCCGCCACAAACAAGAATATAAAACCCATGCGGGGCTATTGGCTTAACGCCAAATAAAAGCCAAAAGAGAGTTGCGACGCAAAGC
>JAYUSC010000485.1:0-7901 GCA_043755885.1 Pseudanabaena sp.
CATCTACGGGGCATCGAACCCCTTGACGGACGCGCTTACATCCCGTCACTCATCCTTGTAAACGGATAGAGTGCGGGGCTTTCGCTTGTTAGCTAAATTATTTAAAACAAATGGATAGCTCAGGTTTAGGGGCTTTAATTTTTGCGTTGAGGAGCGCTAATGCGATCGGCTGTAAGTTTGCACTTTGCTCAATCAGCGATTATATCGATTTTTTGCTAGAAGCAACCTCGATGAGGTCTTTATTCGATGTCTTTGAAAATCGCAGCCAATTTGAGAGTTCTTTGAAAAAAGTTTAAGTATTCTGTTAAGTTATCCAAAAGAGACGGGGCGCTTTGCGCCCTGTCTCTTTTGTTTTAAGCAAAGCGCGGCAAATATTGTTAAAATTTCCCCATCGTAACTGACTGCTCAATAGGATCAAACAAATTATGGAACCGCAAGAAGACAACGTTGATGCGATCGCAGAAGATCTAGCCGAAACTGTAAAGCCAGTGATTGCAACTGAAACAGCGCGAGCAGCAATTACACCTAAAACAGCGCAAGCAGGAACCGCTACTCCAACCTCCGTCGATGACACCCTCCAAGTTAGCTACGATTTTTTAAACAAAGCCAAACAGCTTTGGGAGGAATATTTTGGTGAAGGCAAAAAAGCAAATCTCACCCTCGCAATCATCATTATCGCCACTATTCCTTTATTGATCGTCACTGCAATACTGGTAGATTTCTTAAATAAACTACCTTTATTACCTAGCTTGTTTGAATTAGTGGGCTTTGGGTACTCGATCTGGTTTGTCTATCGATACCTATTACTTGCCAATACTCGCAAAGAGCTAATTGACGGAATCACCGCTTGGAAAAACAAGGTTTTTGGATAAATAACTGATCTACGGGCAAGGGGGTTAGCCCCCTTTGTCTACAAGCGTGGTGTTTAGAGCTAGGATATTAGCAAAGTAAAGCAAAATCAAAAATTGTTAAGCTGTTTAATAAGCAGTCTTGGGAAGTGAAGAGGTATATAAGTCGAGCATGGGCAAAATTGTAGGTATTGACTTGGGTACGACAAACTCTGTGGTAGCCGTTATGGAAGGTGGCAAGCCCATAGTAATTGCAAACTCAGAAGGTAGCCGCACCACCCCCTCCGTTGTTAGCTTTACCAAAGACGGCGAACGTCTTGTCGGACAAATGGCGCGTCGGCAAGCGGTGCTAAATCCTGACAATACCTTTTATTCTGTCAAGCGCTTTATTGGACGCAAGCATAGTGAACTCTCGACTGAAAACAAGCGGGTTCCCTACACAATCCTGCGTGACGATCAGGGAAATATCAAGTTACGCAGTTCTAGACTTGAAAAAGATTTTGCACCTGAAGAAATTGCGGCGATGATCATTCGCAAACTCGTGGATGAAGCGAGTCGATATTTAGGCGAACCTGTCACAGGTGCAGTAATTACGGTTCCTGCTTATTTTAATGACTCGCAAAGACAGGCTACTAAGGACGCTGGTCGCATTGCGGGGATCGAGGTTAAACGAATTTTAAACGAGCCGACGGCTGCTTCTTTAGCCTATGGTTTAGATAAGAAAGCAAATAAGAAAATTTTAGTATTTGATCTTGGTGGTGGCACGTTTGATGTGTCGGTGCTAGAAGTTAGCGATGGCTTATTTGAGGTAAAAGCAACGACTGGCGATACCCAGTTGGGCGGCGATGATTTCGATCGCCAAATTGTGAATTATCTGGCTGAAGAATTTTTAAAATCCGATGGTGTGGATCTGCGTAAAGAGCGGCAAGCCCTGCAACGCCTGACTGAGGCTGCGGAAAAAGCCAAGATTGAGCTTTCGACTGTGGGCGTAACTGAGATCAATTTGCCATTTATCACGGCGACAACTGAAGGACCTTTACATTTAGAAACTAGTTTAAAGCGATCGCAGTTTGAGCGTTTAAGTACCGATCTATTAGAGCGTTTACAAATTCCCCTCGATCGCGTGTTGCGTGATGCCCAAATTAGTCCGCGCCAGATCGATGAAGTAGTTTTAGTAGGAGGCTCGACGCGCATTCCCGCCGTACAGGAAATGGTGGAGCGGGCGATCGGTAAGCCACCAAGCCAAAGCGTGAACCCCGATGAAGTTGTGGCGATCGGTGCAGTTGTTCAAGCTGCCATTTTGTCTGGTGAAATTAAGGATGTTTTACTGCTCGATGTCACCCCATTATCACTCGGTGTAGAAACTTCGGGCGGCGTAGTCAAACGCTTGATTCCCCGCAATACGACGATCCCTTGCCGCAAGATGGAATTATTTACCACTGCCGAAGATAATCAAACTTCTGTGGAAATCCATGTGATCCAAGGCGAACGCGATCTTGCGGAATATAACAAGTCTTTGGGACGCTTTAAATTAAGTGGGCTTGATCCACAACCTCGCGGCGTGGCTCAAGTCGATGTCACTTTTGATTTAAATACCGATGGGATTTTGGCAGTGACCGCTAGCGATCGCCGCACGGGTGTTGAGCGCCGCGTCACGATCAAGGGCGCTTCGACCTTAGATGAAAAAGAAGTGCAGCGCATGGTCACCGAGGCGGAGCAGTTTGCCGATCGCGATCGCGCTAAACGAGAACGGATCGAAAAATTAAATCGAGCTGACAATCTCGCGGTGGGAGCCGAGCGACAACTGAAGGAATTAGCGCTGAACTATGGCTATAAACTCAGTTACGAACGCCGTAAACAAATTGAGGGATCGATTAAGAAATTACGAGATGCGATCGCAAAGGAAGATGATGCTCTAATCGATCGCGCTCAGTCGGAGTTGCAAGAAACGCTTTATGCGTTATCGACTGAACTCTATGCTGAAGATGATGAATACGAAGATGAGGATGACGATCTATTTGGTGGCATCCTTGAAAGTATTGGTAGTTTTGCCAGCCGCAATAAACGCGGTAAAGATGAAGATAAAGATGACCGCCGTCGCCCCAATACCAGAGTTTCTTACGATGACGATGATGATTGGATGTAAATAAAAAGGCGTTAATATACTTGACACACTAAACATCTAAAACCCCTTCCTAACCCTCCCCTTGCAAAGGGGAGGGAACTAGATATCTGGACTTCTTATTAACCACCCCACAACATAGAAGAGAAATATGAACCTTGCAAAGGGGAGGGAACTAGATATCTGGACTTCCCCCCTTGCAAGGGGGGATTGAGGGGGGTAAAGATTTGCTCATTAATGCCAATAAAAAGAGGTGCGCTCAGCGCACCTCTTTTTATTTTTGGGAATCTAACCAATAAGTTTGCATTAATCCTTTACCTTTGACCTCGATCGCACCGCGCTCGACTAGCTCAAATTTATGTTTGAGCAATTCATAGGTAGCAGCGGTCACTTGGATTTTGCCAACTTCGCTATGGGACTCCATCCGACTTGCCACATTCACCGTGTCACCCCAGAGATCATAAATAAACTTTTGCGTACCGATTACTCCCGCAATTACCGCGCCAGTATGAATCCCGATCCGAATTTGTAATGGTTTACCTGTCAATTTGCGAAGTTCATCGACTTTATCAACCATTTCTAACGCCATCGCTGCGATCGCATCCGCATGGTCTTCCGAGGGAAGCGGAATACCACCTGCCACCATATAGGCATCACCGATGGTTTTGATTTTTTCTAAGCCATACTTTTCACAGAGGGTATCAAAATTAGAAAAAATTAGATTTAGCAGATCAACCAGCTCCTGAGGAGAAAGTTCGGAGGACATTTTCGTAAAGCTAACCAAATCGGCAAAAAGAACTGTGACTGACTCAAAACTATCGGCAATAACTCCATGAAATTGCTTGAGACGATCTGCGATCGCTTTCGGCAAAATATTTAATAATAATTTCTCAGATTTTTCCTGCTCACTATAAAGTGCTTCTTCCGCAAGTTTTCGTTCAGTAATATCATCAAGCACACCCAAAATACCGATCGTTTTACCCTCTGCATCAATAATTGGCAGCTTGCTAATATCTAGCCATATCGATTTCCCAGATTTATCGGGATTGAGCTTACGCTGAATTACATGCATTTCAGGAATATTCGATTCCATAATTTGCTGATCATGACTGCGAAAGATTTTCGCCAATTCAGGATTGGCAATCAGATCGTAATCAGTCTTACCCACCACACTTTCTGGGGTTTCTAATTGAGCATACATTGCCCAATTTTTATTACAGCCCCGAAAGACCAGATTTGTATCTTTCCAGAAAATCTGTTGGGGAATACTATCAATAATTAATCGCAAATAAGTTTTTTGTTCTTCAAGAGCTTGTTCTGCTCTGACGCGAGCAGTTATATCTTGGAAGCTCCATACACGCCCAACGATCTGATTACCAATTTTCTGTGGACGGGAAAATCGTTCCAATACTCGACCATCGATCAGTTCCAGTAAATCATAACTTTCATGCTCAGGATGACGATAGAAATCTTGCGATCGCAGCATAAAGTCTTGAGGATCAATCATCATTGTCGATAGAAATTCCAATCTGAGGTCAGCATTGTTTGTAGATAGAATCTCTGGAGATAGAGAGAACATATCGACAAAGCGCTGGTTGTAACTATTGACATGACCAAGCTGATCCACTGCTATTACGCCATCAGCGATCGACTCGAAGGTGGCTTTTTGCAAACTCACAAACTCTTCAAGAGTGGACTCAATTTGCTTTCTTTCGGTAATATCAATTCCAATTGATAGAACCTCTACTAATCTTCCTGCATTATCCAAAATGGGACAGTTCGCCCAAGATATCCAAACTTCTTCCCCATCATTGCGAATATTTTGACTTTCTTGAAACATCGAAACTTGCGGAATTTTAGTGCTTCCCATCCAGTTAATCAGATCAGAAATAGTTGTATCATCACTATCTTTGATAATTGTGCCACTAATATTTTTGCCAACCATCTGATCTTGGTTTTGAAATCCAAAGAAAGTTAAACCATATTCATTAATATATTTAATTTTGCCAGCAATATCTCTGCGGAGAATAATGCAATTTGCTGCCTCCACGAGGGTACGGTATTTAGATTCACTGGTTTTCAAATCCGCAGTACGTTCTTCGACGCGAACTTCTAATTCTTCTTTACTTTGAGCAAGCGCCGCAAAAGAAATTTGTAACTGTTGAGCCATTTGGTTAAAGGAATCAGCCAGAATCGATAGCTCACGCACATTCGCAGTTTCGATCGGGTGGTAGGGCTGACCAGTGGCGAGATCGGCTGAAGCAGAAAGTGTCGCTAGCAAATGCGAAGCATTGATTAGTTTCTCGACGGGTTTGGCAATCCATTTTGATGTATAGAAACCTGTCACACTGGCAAAGATGAACGCTAAAGCACATAAAATAATTGTGTTGCGAGTATTAACATTAATGCGATCGCGAAAGTCTTGTTCCGATACCGCAACGATCATCAGCCAGTCAAGTCCCTGAGCGTTTTGTAATCTCGTAATCTGGACATATTGAGTCGCACCTTCCCATTCTATTTGAATTTGCTGATGTTTAGGAATATTCGCAAGATTGGGATATTTTTGTTGAAGATTTTGAAAGACTAAACGCAGTAAGGGATTTTGACTTTTATTCGCATGAATACGTTGCTGCTTTTTATCTATGGAAATATAAGGCGCTTCCGAAGTTGATGTGGCGACAATCTCGCCCGATGGTTCGAGAATGAATGCTTGTCCTGTTTTTGAGATTTTTAGCTGTCTCAGAAAGTCGCCAATTTGAGAGAGCGTTAAATCGATCGCCATCACTCCGCGTAAGTTACCAGACTCGTTATAAATCGGTAAAGAAGCTGTAATCCCTAAAATCGGACGCGCCACAAATAGATAAATCGGACTCCAAATTGCTTGACGAGTCTTGACAGCGCCTTTATACCAAGGGCGATCGCGAGGGTCATAAATATTCGCCTCAATCTGATTTAAGGTATTCCCCGCATTATCTAAGCGATAGATTAATTTTTGCAAGGGTGATGACGATAATAAAGCTCGGTGTAACACCAAGGCATTACCTTCTCTCCGCTCAACACCGATAAATTGCCCTTGTGGATTTGCTGCATAGAAAAAATATAAACTTTGGGCTTGGCGCATCTGTTGCCAAAATAATTTATCTAAACTATTTAAATTCTCAAAATTTACATAGCCCGCCCTTGCCATAGATCCATGAGCTTGCAAAATTTCTAAAGGTGCATCGAAGTAGCCGCGCACATGGGCTTCGATCGTGTTGGTTACTTCCTGCCCAATTTGAGGAGCTAACTCTTGCGTTGCTTCGCGCCCGTTTTGTACCGACAGCCAGCCTGTGATCCCCACCGCCAAAATTACTTGCGTCACAAAAGGAACAATCAGCAATATCTTGAGAGACATCTGGCGATCGCGTTGGCATTTGTGATCTGTAGGGGCGGGAGCAGTCATACTAAAGCTGCGTAAAAAATGCTAGATACTGCCCATGATAAAGTGATCCTCACGTAAAAGTACGAGTCTGCGACTATTTGCTCAGTAAATATAGCGATCGCTTATTTTCTGTCATTTTTGCGATCGCCCATCAACTGCACATAAATTTAGGTTATTTTTTGCTAGAGTGATTTCTATCAGTAATTTCAGTTAGAAATTTCTTCAATGCTTCAATCAAATCGACCTGAACCATCTCAGACAATCTACGCTCAAGTAGTGGTTCGTTCTGACAATGGCGATTCATTATTAAATTCTTCGGTATTGACTGACAGTAAAAATGTCTCGCAGTTTCATGTGGCAAGCGATCGCATGAAACTAGTGGCGCAAAAGCTTAGAGAGACTGGGTTTAAAGTATTAAGTTTTGGCAAAATCGCAATTACGATCGCTGGTAAGCCAGAGGTATTTGAGCGAGTATTTCAAACGACTTTAGAAAGCTTGGAGCTTTCTGTCATTAAGGAATTGGGACAATCTGGGGTGGGTACTTTTTTCAATGCGATCGATGGTAAGCCCTTTGGTGAAATTGATGTATCCCATACGGCATGGCATCGTTTTTTAGATGGTGTTGCGATTAACGAACCTGTTTACTATTTTCAATCACGATTGCCTTCACCAATACCGCCATCAGTTCCTACGCAATATTTGTCAGTGCCAGAGGGTGTGGCACAAGGGTTAAAGGCTCACTTAGCACATCAGCAAGGCATCACAGGCAAGGGTGTCCATGTGGTGATGGTGGATAGTGGTTGGTATCGCCATCCCTATTTTGTTCAACGTAACTACAACGTCAAAGTTCATCTTGCCAGTGGTTCTAGCGATCGCAATGTAGATCTGACTGGACATGGTACGGGGGAATCAGCGAATTTATTGGCGATCGCCCCTGATGTCACCTTGACAATGGTGAAAGCGGATGTGGCTATAGCGGGTAGAGGGAAAAATGTTAATGCGATCGGGGCTTTGCGAGAGGCGATCACCCTGAAGCCTGACATTATTTCCTGTAGTTGGGGTTCGGATGAGCGCACAGCAGCCCTATCTCCCTACAATCGCGTTCTTGCGGCTGTGGTTGCCGAAGCAGTTCGGCAGGGAATCATCGTCGTATTTGCAGCAGGAAATGGTCAGTATGGTTTTCCTGCTCAGCATCCAGAGGCGATCGCGGCGGGTGGGGCTTATCTACATCTGAATGACTCTTTGCAAGGCAAGATCGAGGCTAGTAGTTATGCCAGTAGTTTTGTTAGTCCAATTTATCCTGATCGGCAGGTTCCTGATGTTTGCGGTTTGGTGGGCAATTTGCCACATGGCAGTTATATTATGTTGCCAGTGCCGCCTAATTCGCTTGTCGATCAACAGTTGGCAATTAGAAATGATGGTACTGAGGCGATCGATGGTTGGGCTGCTTTTAGTGGTACTTCGGCTGCCGCGCCGCAGTTGGCTGGTATTTGTGCGTTAATGAAGCAAG
>JAYUSC010000486.1:0-7897 GCA_043755885.1 Pseudanabaena sp.
CGGCGCTTTGCGCCGCAACTATCTATTGGGTTTTATTTTTGGTTAATCAGCCTTGAAAGGTGCTAGATCAGACAATCAAAAGTTGGAAATGTTGTTAGACTCCCACTTGTTCACAAAGCAAAGCTAAAACAACGAAATAATCATGAGTGAAACTCGGATATTTGATAGCTCTCAATTTTTTCAAGCAACCGATGGAGAGCCAATTCGTTCAGTTGTTACTGAATCCCCAGATGCAGTTGTCGTCGCTTGGTATATCAAACCAGATCAAAAAATTCCACCCCACCTGCATCCCTACGGACAAGACACTTGGACGATCATTAGTGGCAAGGGAGAATATTACTTAGATAAAATTGGTACGACGCAGCCGATCGCATCAGGAGATATTGTGATTGCTCATGCTGGCTCTGTGCATGGAGTATTCAATAATGGGGACGAGCCTCTAGTCTTTATTTCAGTAGTTTGTCCTGCTACTGCTGGATATCAGCTTGTCGAGATTGAAAGCACAAATTTATGAAGTGGTTAATCCAATATTTAAGCGACATTAAGATCGGGAAAGTGGTGCTTTGGTGCTACTTGATTTGGTATGTCGTGATCGTCATTGATCAAAGATCGCGGTTTTATTGTATTTATTTCTCCGAAAATCTCAGAAACATTAGTTGCCATCTCTGGCTGCATGATATTTTTAGCGACCGTCTTTGCCATCAAATTAATTAATAAAAAATTAGCTTGGCAATCACCTAATTTAGAAGGTAACGTATAGATAAAATTGGGATTCAAAAATATGCAAATCACCCTAGAAATACCTGATGACATTGCCCTACGATTAGAATCTCGCAAAGACAATCTTCCGCAAATTTTAGCTTTAGGGTTACAAGAAATTACTGCCAACCCTTCCACAGACTTTACTGGACTGACGGAAATTTTAGAATTTTTCGCTAAACTACCATCCCCTCAAGAAATTCTCGCACTACACCTATCTCCATCTGTACAAACAGAGATAGAAAACCTCTTAGACAAAAGTCGTACAGACGGGTTAAATCAAAGCGATCAACGTCTATGGCAGCATTATGAATTTATTGAGCATCTAGTCCGTCTAGCCAAAGCCAAAGCCCTGCTCAGAATCCAACAAGAACAATGAGCAAAACTTACATTTCGGCAAGTTTGCGCCGTACCGTAAGCGATAGCGCCCAAAAATGCTGTGAATATGCCTAATCCCAGAAATGTTAGCCTTAGCATCCTATCAAGTCGATCATGTTTATTGCCGAAAAGCATGGCGGCGCAACTACCGAAGAGAACTTAGCCCTATCCTGCCCACTATGCAATCAAGCAAAAGGCAGTGATATTGCCTCAGTTGATCCAGAAACAGGCGAAACAGTAAGGCTCTATCACCCCAGACAAGATAACTGGGCAGATCATTTCTACCTCGAAAATTTAAGTGGTGCGATTTTGCCGCTCACAGCGATCGGGCGCGTCACCACACAGCTATTACGCATAAATCTTACTGCAAGCTTATCCACACGGCAAATCCTAGCCCAAGCAGGAATAATTAAAGCCTCTGTCAAACAAGTTCTCAATTCACCAGAAGAAGAATAACTTCCACCTTGGTGACACAGGCATTTAAAGTAAACTTTAAGCCCTAGAATACAAACAAAATTTCTTGAAAATCATTTATTTATGACCAATACAAAAATCCCTGTTGTTGTCTCTGGGGCAACAGGCAAAATGGGGCGCGAAATTATTAAAGCGATCGCCCAATCACCAGACATGTATCTTGTGGGTGCGATCGGTCGCAAGCACATCGGCGAAGATATCGGCGAAGTGATTGGTATTGGCGAGTTAGAAATACCTGTCACCGATAATCTCGAAGTTGTCCTTGCTCAAGCCGCGCAAGAATCACAACTCCCCGTAATGGTCGATGTCACCCATCCCAGCATCATCTATGACAATATTCGCTCTGCGATCGCCTATGGTGTGCGTCCCGTCGTTGGCACAACAGGCTTAAGCGAGCAGCAAATTGCCGAGCTTGCCATTTTTGCGGACAAAGCAAGTACAGGCTGCATTATTGCCCCAAATTTCTCCGTCGGCGTGATTTTGATGCAACAAGCTGCGATCGCCGCCGCCAAATATTTCCACCATGTGGAAATTATCGAACTGCACCACAATCAAAAAGCTGATGCTCCTAGTGGCACGGCAATCAAAACCGCGCAAATGCTCTCTGAGTTAGGTCAATCTTTTAATCCGCCTAGCGTCGATGAAAAAGAGCATCTCACAGGTGCAAGGGGCGCTACCTACGGCGAAAACATTCGTATTCACAGTGTGCGGATGCCTGGGATCGTGGCGCGGCAAGAGGTGATTTTTGGGGCAATGGGTGAAACTTTAAAAATTGAGCATAATGCTAGCGATCGCACTTGCTATATGGCTGGCGTATTGCTTTGTGTCCGCAAGGTACTGGCGCTGAAGTCGCTTATTTATGGTTTAGAAAAATTACTGTAAAAACGATCGCAGAAAACACAACTCATCAAACTGCGATCGCTATAATTTACTAAATCTCGTATTCAATAATAGTGAGAATAGCAACGGTTATTTCTGCCATTTTAGACTCGGATATATTGCCTAGTTTGCGGATGAATCTTTGTAAATCCATACCTCTAAGCTGAAGAGCATCAATTGCAGAAGCTTTTGTTAGTCCAATTTCTGTATCTGGTTCGATTTGAACGTGCCAAAAGTTTTTAGCAAAATATGGCTTCCAATCTGTAATTGGTGCAACGAGTTTGATCGGTAATTTCCCTGCTGCATCTGAGCTAATCACGACCGCAGGACGAACTTTTTTGATTTCAGCGCCAACTGTAGGATCAAAGTTAACCAACCAAATTTCTCCACGTTTGGGTATCTCAGGATTAATAATCAATGATGTCACCCGCCATTAATTCCTGCCATTCAGATTCTTGTTGATAGTGGATAAGCATTTCCTCAGCTTGACATTCGAGTATTTGTCTACGTTCAGCGATCGGTAATTTGATAAAATCAAGGCGTTGTTCTAAAGTCAAACTTTGTTTTTCGGTGACTGGCAAATAAGGGGTAATTTCTGGGACAAGAATAATAACTTCAACAGTTTGTCCTACCAAAAAATTTGCAGATTGAATTTCTATTTTATTGCCTGGTAGGACTTTAGCTGTTGCATATAAAGTTGATTTTGTCATTTTGGAATTATCTCCGATAGACAGCCGTTATCTTCACATTGTCATCATACCAAGTGAAAACCTACGATCGCACTCAGCTCAATCTCTAAAAGCTGCGATCGCACTCAACTCAATCTCTACAAGTTGCGATCGCTAATAAATGATTAAAAAAGATACATTCGCTAGTCACTTTCTTTTTTATTTGAGCAATAAAAAACGGCTCCAGCAATAAAGGCAATACCACCTAATTGTAATCTTTTATTTTGTTCATTAATCAAATTGGGATCGCTTAAAGTCTTGCTCCCATCAATAGTATTGTTCATTGTATATGCATTAACCCCCAAAAAAGCAGCAGTAATCATCAAGACTAATCCAATGCTCTGTCTAATCTCTGATGCACTAACTTTCGATTTTTTAGGATTTTCCACATAGGCTTTATATTGCTGAATATCAACAACCACCTGCTCTTTGGAATTCCAAAGCTGAACAAGAATTTTTTCTTCAGTTTGATCCACTTTTCGGATATTGCTTGGATTAGTTCCAATTAATTTTGCTAAAGTACTATATTCGATATGCATATGTTAATTAGAAGTTAATGTTAACAGTTGGTTTGTGAAATTGTATCAAGAAAAGATAACTGAAAAGCTTTTTTAGAGTTGCCAGCATCCAAATGGAGCTTGAATTTTGAATTTAGTCATGAATAGCCTCTAATTCTTTCTCAGAAGCGATCGCAAAATCAACCTGTTCTTTATTTACTGCATAAAAGCTCAAGGCTTCCGTTACCTGCTCGGATAATAAATCATATTCATCAGCGATTTGAGCAGCACTCATAGCCCATTTGTTAGCTGCGATCGCAATCGTTTGTACCCTTACTCCTGTTCCTTTAACCACAGGAAAAATTTGACCACTCGCCCCTTGTCGATAAGCAATCAAAGAAAATGAAGCTTTGAGCGTACCGACCTTTTCTGTAACAGCCCACAGCACAAACTGATCGAGAGAAATTCCCTGATTTTGAGCTAACTGCTCGACTTCCTGCTTTAAGCGATCGGGTAAGTTTAAGGCGTAAGTTGTCATTTTTATGCCATTAAATTTATTTCTAGGTTGAACAACATCATAGCACTAGTCAAAAGTCATACAGTGAGGCGGCTTACCGCTAATTCAAGTATTTTATTCTCCAAATTTCCAAACAGATTGACCTCTTTATCATTTGCCCTATTTAAAAACTTTGGCAACCAATACATAGCCTTCTTCACCTGCTGCGATCGCTCAATCAACTTACCTTCAAGGACATTGATCACATATCGCATTCCCAACCGAGGAACTAGATATCTTAGCCAAACCTCAATCTCACTAGCATCAGCAACTTCTAACCCTCTTTCCAGCAAATCCTGAAAATATTTTTTGCTTTTAAGTGTAGAATTAGCGACCCTTAGCGCCTCAACAATATCTTTTTCAAGCAACATACAAACGCGATCAAACTGTTGCTCTTCCGATAGACTCATCAAAGCTTGAGAATTATGATTGTGCAAATTTATAGAACTTGCCATGATGATTTTCCTAGCCTATCTAAATTTCGACACTTAACAAACTTCTAAACTGCCCTGACTGAAACTTATCATCAGGAAGCCCAGCATTACTTCTAGCATCCGCAGGAGGTCGATGATGATTTTAGCTTGGATTTTGAGATGTGGTCATGCGATCTCAGCCTATTTTTAAAACTAGGACTTTTGCGATCGCAGTTTGATTTCGTGTTGCGATCGCAATACTTATGGCAAGCAGTTAAGAGTTGATTTTGTGGAGTTTCCAGTCTCAGTGACGTTACCAGAAGCTAGAGAGCAGAAATATTTGCGGGTGTTAGGAGCAAGATTTAAAGCATTAGTAAAATCTGCGGCTTCGATGCTGCCAATATTTTCCACGATCGCATTGCGGAAATTTGCGCCATTGAGGTTTGTGCCTGCAAACTCGATCAAAATTAGTTTCGCTGCTGTCAAATTCGCCGAACTCAGATTGGCATTGGAAAGATTGGTTAAATGTAGTTCCGCCGATCGCAAATCGGCTGAAGATAAATCAGCTTCTTCTAAAATTGCATCACTAAGGTTCGCAGCGCTTAAATTACTCTCACTCAGATTAGCTTTAACTAGATTGGCTTTGCGAAGGTTTGCGAGTACTAAATTTGCACCTTTGAGATTTGCCGAACTGAGATCAGCTTCACTTAGATTTGATTTCATTAATTCTGCTTTTTGTAAAATCGCCGACCCTAACTTTGCTTGAAATAAATTTATACGCAGCAAATTAGCCTGCGATAAATTTGCATCGGTCAAATTAGAAAAAGCTAAGTTTGCGTCAACAAGACTAGAATTACTCAGATCCGCGCCTCGGAGATCGACTTTGACTAGCTGAATCCCATTTAAATTTGCATTTTTGAAGATGACTTGGCGTAAATCAATCCGTTCTAATACCGAGCCACTGAGATTAATGTTGCGAAAGTCCTTACCTTGTAAGCGATCGCCTTGATTCCCGATCAACTGCACATAACGAAAATCGCGCTGACCTTCAGCATATTTTGCTTGCAAAGTTGCGGCGGTGATTGGGGTTAGTTTGGGGATGGCTACAGGAGTGGGCGTGATCGGAGGAGAACTTATTGGCTTTGGAGGATTATTCGTGACCATCGGTTGAGGCGGTGATGGATTTTTTTTAAGCAGCCAGAAAATCAATCCAACGATCGCGAATATAGCTATTCCCCAAACTAAAAATGACTGATATCCCTTGGTTGTGATCTGTTCTATTGGGACTAGCTTCTCAGGCTGTTCTTGCTGATCTTTGCCATGACATCGACGGATTAGGCGATCGCAAAGCGCACGAGTTTCATCATCAGGGATATTGGCGATCGACTGAAACACTGGCGATAACTCTGGCTCTTGAAAATCGGTTTGCCGAAAAATCAAATTTTTATTGTCTTCATGAAATGTCTCCCAAAGATTGGGCTGACTTGCTAAAGCGCGAAGAGATAGGGAAATCACCTCAAAAGAAAATTCATCAAGGCGATCGCTAAAGTCTTTAGAAGAACGAGTTGGTGGCTGATAGTTAGGATGCCCGACCTCAAGGGGCGGAGCGCCTCGCAAAGCAGGGACATACATACCGTCATAGTCAACCAGCTTTAGCTCTCCTTGAGAGTCAACCATGATATTCCCATGCTGCAAATCGCCATGGGCGATCCCCACCTGTTGAAGATCTTTTTGGAGTTGTTTCAATTGCTGATCTAAACGCAATAAAACTTGTGAATCGTCAATATGCTCGCCAATATAGCGATCGATTTCTGAGCCTTGCACCCAATCCATTTTTAGAATTGGATACCATTCGCCCTTGACGAGAATCCCTTGGGTCAGAAATTCAAAATCAACTAAATAAGGGATCTGATGTTGGCTGAGATATTCGCTGATTAATTTGTATCGCTGCTGCACATCTGACTGCGGAGTCCGCGTAAAGCAGCGCACCGCCCAAGAGCGATTTCCCTTAGTTAGCTTGTAAACTGTGGCGAAATTTCCTGACCACAACAAGACTCGTCCCCGCGAATTTTTGGAAGTGCTTGCTTGTTTAAGTTCAGGGTCAGCAAAACAAATGTGGGGATTTTGCACTGCGATCGTGAAGTCAATATTTAATGGCCAAGCTTGAATATCGATCATGATTCATAATCCACGGCGATCGCATCCTGAATTTTGAGGCATAGCAAAGTAGTGTCGTCGTTGGCTATTTGATGGCGATCGCGCAATTCCGTCACCCATGCGGCAAACAAATCTTCTGTCGTGATCTGATCTAATTTTAGCCAAGGATCTTGATTTGCTTCTAGTTGTTGAAAAATCCAACAGGCGATCGCATCGGTAGCCAAATAAAAGCGATCGCCATTTTGGGCAACTCCATGAATTTGCGAAATATAAATATTCGCCGCCTTGATATTAGTGCCGATCAGCTTTGGACGATGGTTAAATTCGTGACTAGTTTGTAACGGGAAACTCTTGAGCAAATTGCGATCGCGCACGACAAACAAGCAAGAATCTCCCACAGCCAGAGATTTCCAACTTAAATCCGCAAAAACTTCCAAGCTCACAAAAGTTGCAAAAGCCCCTTCTCCAGCCTTCCGTTTAGCAAACCAAGACAAATTTTGATTTGCTAACCATTGCTGCCAAGCGGTTTGTAATGGCAATAGCCAAGTTGCGGCTCTGACATAAACTTCTTGCCAAGGCAACTGACGATGCACAAAAGCGCTAACTAGCTCCCGCGCCCATTCTCGCGCAAAGGAAGACTCAGTTGCCCCATCTGACAAAGCGATCGACACCATCGGATTGCGTGTTTCCCAATCCCAAATATCTTCACATTCTGCGATCGCATTACCTGCTTTCTGGACTGAAAAACTTTGAATAAGCTGAATATCAAAACGAGATTTTTTTGCGGCTAAAGTTTTTGGCTCACTCTTGGCAAGTGCATTATATAAACTGCGATCGGCATATTTTCGCGCATTGATTGCGATCGGCTTAAAGCCAAAATTTGCAGCCCCATACTGAGAATGCGAACCAGACAAAGAATTATTGCAAAAAGATCTAAACACAATATCTATAGCGATCGGCAATTTGATCAGCAAATTCAAGGTCACAGATTAGCACATTACCCCAAAAGAAAAGCCGTCAGATGGCGGCTTTTCTTCTATAAAAATAGAGCGTGCT
>JAYUSC010000487.1:0-7872 GCA_043755885.1 Pseudanabaena sp.
GGGCGAATCAGCCTACTTGGGTTTTATATTTAATAATGCCTACTTACATAAAAAATAGAACTGTTTTCATGAACCGAGAAGATATCCGATCGCAAGAAATTGCAAATCATCCTGTGGCAGGAGTTGACGAAGTTGGGCGGGGAGCGCTATTTGGGGAAGTAGCGGCGGCGGCGGTGATTTTGCCAATTAATAAATTTGCTTATTTAGAAGATCTTGGCGTGACTGACAGCAAAAAGCTATCACCCCAACGGCGCGAAAAGTTAGATCTGATCATTCGTGAAGTTGCGATCGCCTATGCAATTGGCACGGCGACGGCTGAAGAAATCGATCAAATGAATATTCTTGCCGCAAGTTTACTAGCGATGGAAAGGGCGATCGCTAAGTTACAGCCACAACCTAAGCATTGCCTGATCGATGGCAATCAACTTTTACGATTTAAACTAATTGCCCCGATTCCACAAACAACTGTCATTAAAGGTGATTCTCTATCCATATCAATTGCGGCGGCGAGTATCATTGCCAAAGTATGGCGCGATCGCAAGATGGTAGAGCTAGCAGAAATCTATACAGGCTATGATCTTGCCTCAAATAAAGGCTATGGCACTGCCAAACATAAAAATGCGATCGCGCAACTTGGTTATAGCGATCTACACCGCAAAACGTTTAGAATCAAAGAAGCGGCTGCTCCGCAGCCATTTCTTTAACATACAAAGACTATGCGCGTAATCCATACCTCTGATTGGCATTTGGGTAGAAAGTTAAAAGGGGTCGATCGCACTCCTGAGATTGCCTTAGCCTTAGCAGAAATTCTCAAATATGCTCAAGAATTTGAAGTTGATGCTGTACTTGTGGCAGGGGATATTTTTGATGTGCCGAACCCCACAACTGAAGCGGAACGGGTTGCCTATGACTTTTTCTATAAGCTCAACCAGTTAAGCATCCCTTCAGTTGCGATCGCAGGTAATCACGACTCTGCCAATCGGATTGATAGTCTCGCGCATTTATTATCTCTTGCAGGAGTAAGAGCTTTAGGTAGACCGAGAATTGCTGAAGAAGGAGGCGTTGTAAATATCGATACGGCTGGCGGCAAGCTCTGTGTCGGTGCGATGCCTTTTGCCTCAGAGCGACGATTATTAGCTGCTGAGGATATTTGGAACAAGGACGCTGTAGAGCAGCGGAATGATTATAAAACAACAGTTACCTACGTTCTTCAGAATCTTGCCCAAGCATTTAAAACCGATGCAGTGAATGTGATGATGGCACATATGACCGTTGATGGTGCCAAGTTTACAGGCTCAGAGGCGGCTTTTTATAGTGGTGCTGTCTATAGTCTTTCGGGACAATCCATCCCTTCAGAATGTCAATATATGGGCTTAGGGCATATCCATCGACCGCAGCAGATTCCCAATGCTGCACCGACCTATTATGCAGGATCTTTAATTCAAGTAGATTTTGGGGAAGTGGGCGAAGAGAAAGGCTTTAATTTGATTGAAGTGGAAGTGGGAAGACCTGCAAAAGTCCAGTTTCAGCCGCTTACTTGCCAAAAACCGCTGAAACGAGTGGAATGTCATATCGATCAGCTTGATCAGCAATTAGAAGCCCATCGCGATTATGTTGGCTATTTGAAATTTGCGATCGCAGTCGATACACCACCGATCGGGCTAGCCGATCGCGTTCGCAAAGTTTGCCCTCAAGCGTTAATGGTGGAGCCAAAGTTAATTGTCAATGAAGCCGCCCAAGCATCAGAAGTTAAAGATGGCGATCGCTTTGATCCGATCGCTGAGTTTCAAAAATTTTATTGCGATCGGGAAAAAAATTTGTCCCCTGATGTGATCGCCGCATTCAAAGAGTTATACATGGAATTTAGTGAGGCTAACACTTGAGTGCAAATAAATTTTAAAAGTGTTGCTTTGCAACACTTTTAAAATTTATTTGTCGGCTAACAATTGCCGCAACCGCAATATTTCCTGTTCTGCGAGATCTGCCCGTTACTTTTCAGATTCAGCACGTTGTTACTGGATTTCAGCACGTTGTGTTTCAGCTTTGCGTAACAATTCCTCTTGAGCCGCTTTTTCGATTCCCCAGTAGAGGAGACGATCATCTGATCTCCACCAGCGCAACCAATGGAAGGTTTGATCAAGTCTTTTGCCATGCCAAGCACCTAAATACAAGTCCAGTGACTCGATAAAGTATTTCCCATATTCATCAAGGGGTTGTAGTTCATATTTACCCGATGAGTCTAGGGTGCGAATTTCTAAGCGTCCATCGGCGGGATCAAAAATTACATAGATAGGAACTTGTAATATTTGTTGATAGAAGTACATTTTGCCGTCTGAGGTAATGGATGATGGCACGACTAAGGAGACGATGGGAACGGCGGCGCGGGATCTATTAGGGGAAATCAAAAAAGGTAATCAATTAGCGTTGGATGTGATCAAGCAAGATGGTAATGTTGAGCAGAAATTTCAGATTGATAAGTTTGATTTAGTGGCTTGGTTGCTGGTGGATGGCTGAACACGGATTAGAGGGATTACGCTGATTGCACGGATTTTTTTGGTTGAAAGCTATATGATAAAAATAAGCAGAATCCGTGAAATCCTTTAATCCGTGCAATCCGTGATTCAGAAGTTGTTTTGATATGAACTTAACCATCTTTAATCAATCAGACTTTTTACCTGCTTTACGCGCTTTTTTTGCGGAGTTGCAAGTACCCATAAATGCTGTAACCGATGCGCCGATCGCTGCTAGGGACATCCTCACTAATACTTATAAAGATAATGAATCTTTTTGGCTGATTGATGATGTTTATTTTTTGGGGATGGTTGATGATGCGGCTTTTCGGGGCGGTAAGAGTTTAAGCATTGACAAAATTAAATCTGATTATGATGGGATTATCATTTTTGGGGTGACTTTACAGGGGCGCGATGGTGGTTTGTTGCCAACGCGATCGCAGTTAGCCGAAATATCCCGTGCCTTTAATCGAGAGTTTTGCTATACGCCTGTGGTGGTGGTGTTTAAATATGGCGAATTTCTTGCGTTTGCGAATACGGAGAGGTCAAAGTTTAAGCGAAATCAGGAAGGTGAGAAGGCAGGTAAGGTAACGCTGTTGCGGGATATTGATATCAGGCAGCCACATTCGGGTCATGCGAAGATTTTGGCGGATCTCAAGATCCCGACTGTGGGTAAGGATCGGGTCGATTCATTTGACAGTCTTTATAAGTATTGGCAAAAGGTACTTGATGTTAGTTTGTTGAATAAAAAGTTTTATCAAGAGGTTTCTTATTGGTATTTGGATGCTTGCAAAAAGGTAATTTTTCCGAAAGATGCGAAGAGTAATCAAGATAGTTTGATTAGGTTGATTACGCGCTTGATGTTTGTTTGGTTTTTGAAGGAGAAACAGTTAGTTCCTGATGCTTTATTTCATCGTGAAGATTTGCAGGGGATTCTCAAAAGTTTAGAGCCGCAAGATAGTAGTTATTACAAGGCGATTTTGCAGAATTTGTTTTTTGCGACTTTGAATACGGAATGGGGTGAGCGACGCTTTCGGAAGCGAGTGAATAATAGCCGCGATCGCGCTTATATGTTTCACAATGAGTTTCGCTATGCGAATGCTTTTGTGGATGGTGAGGGGGCTTTGGCTGCTTATTTTAAGGAGGTTCCATTTTTAAATGGTGGTTTGTTTGAGTGTTTGGATCGGCGCGATGAGAATGAGCCAGAGGTGCGGATTGATGGTTTTAGCGATCACGCTGATAATAGTTTATTTGTGCCGAACGAGTTATTTTTTGGTGAGTTGCAAGATGTGGATTTGAATGCCGATTTTGGGACGAGTCGGAAGAAGTATCCAGTGCGTGGTTTGATTGAGATTTTCAATAGTTACAAGTTCACGATCGCAGAAAATACGCCTTTAGAGGAAGATGTGGCGCTTGATCCTGAGTTGTTGGGGCAGGTGTTTGAGAATTTATTGGCGGCTTACAATCCTGAGACGCAGACGACAGCTAGGAAGCAAACGGGTTCTTTTTATACGCCGCGTGAAATTGTTAATTACATGGTGGATGAGAGTTTGATTGCTTATTTAGAAAATACCCTCATCCCCCAACCCCTTCTCCCAAGGAGGGAGAAGGGGAGCAAAATCTCTGAGTTCCCCTCTCCCAAGGAGGGAGAGTGGCTAGGGGTGAGGGAAAAACTTCGCGATTTGTTCTCTTATTCCGATGAGCCGCATCAGTTTAAAGAAATAGAAATTGAGCGTTTGATTCAAGCTTTGGATAGTTGCAAAATACTTGATCCTGCTTGTGGATCGGGGGCTTTTCCGATGGGTGTGTTGCAGAAGATGGTGCATATTCTCAAGAAGCTCGATCCGTGTAATGTGCATTGGAAAAAGCAACAAAAGGAGAAGGCGATCGCACCATTATTACAAGATATTCAATTTGCGGAAAAGATTAGTTATGAGGAGGCGCGGGACAAGGCAATTAAGGAGTTGCGCGATCGCCTTAAGGAGATTGAGGCGAGTTTTGAGAATGAGATGGATTATCCGCGCAAGTTATTTCTAATCCAAAATTGTATTTATGGTGTCGATATTCAGGCGATCGCTGTCCAAATCGCGAAGTTACGTTGTTTTATTTCGCTAATCATCGATCAACGTGAGGAGCGATCGGCAGTAAATCGCGGGATTTTGCCTTTACCAAATCTAGAAACTAAGTTTGTGGCGGCAAATAGTTTGATTGGGGTGGAGAAGGTGCAGCAGTTGTCGGTGTTTGTGACCGATGAAATTTCTGGCAAACAAAAGGAATTAGAAAAGTTGCGGCGTGAGCATTTTTATGTGAGTACGTTCAAGACTAAGCGGGCAAAACGTCAGCGCGATCGGGTTTTGCGGCAAGAGATTAGCCAAATCTTGAAAAGGCATAATTATCCTAGTAATGTTGCGGATTTGCTATCGAATTGGGAACCTTCCGATCCTAATTTTGTGGCGACTTTTTTTGATCCTGAGTGGATGTTTGGGATTGCGGATGGTTTTGATATTGTGATTGGGAATCCGCCCTATGTGCGACAAGAGCAAATTAAGGAACTCAAGCCAACTTTACAAAAGCAGTTTTCTTGTTATACGGGTGTTGCAGACTTATTTGTTTATTTCTTTGAGCGCGGCTATCAGTTGCTAAATGATGGTGGGGTATTGAGTTATATCTGCTCAAATAAATATTTCCGTTCAGGTTATGGCGAAAAGTTGCGCGATTTTCTGGGCAAAAATACGACAATTCAGCAGCTTGTTGATTTTGGGGATACCGATGTTTTTACTGCGATCGCTTATCCTAGTATTATTTTGTTTAGTAAGGAGAAGCCCTCACCCCCAGCCCCTCTCCCTAGGCGCGAGGAGCTGGGGGTGAGGGCAAACCTCCTCGCGCTCGCATGGGACAAATCCCAACCACTGACTGATTTCGCTCAAATATTTGCTACTAAAGCCTTCAAGATGCCTCAATCTGAACTAAAAGCCGATGGATGGAGATTAGAATCGACAAAGATTTTAGATTTATTGGCGAAGTTGAGAAATGCTGGTAAGCCATTAGGGGAATATGTAAATGGTAAATTCTATACAGGTATTAAAACAGGATTAAATGAAGCTTTTATTATAAAAAAACAAGAGAGAGATAATCTAGTAAATAAAGATAGCTCTTCATTAGAAGTCATTAAACCTTTCTTGAGGGGTAAAGATATTAGACGATGGCAAATCAAGACTCCTGAGCAGTACATAATTTTTGCAAATCGAGGGTTTAATTTAGACAAATATCCCAGCATCAAGAAGCACTTATTAAAGTATCAACAAGCATTATCCAATAGAGCGACCATTGATACGCATCCTTGGTATGAGCTTCAACAACCTCAACAAGGAATATTTCATTATTTTGATACTCCTAAGATTGTTTATCCCGATATTTCTCCAGATGCTCGATTTTCTTTGGATACAACAAATACTTATATAGACATGACAGCATTTATTATTGCCTCAAGTAATAAATATTTACTTGGCATTCTTAATTCGTCTGTTTCAACTTATTACTTATCTGGGGTTAGTTCCCAGATTCGCGGTAGCTACTTACGCTATAAAAGCCAATACGTTTCTCAAATCCCTATTCCCACCGCCACCGAAGCAGAACAAAAAGCAATAGAAACCCTTGTAGGCTATGTTCTCCACCTCACCACCGCCCTCAAAGACATTCCCAGTCATGGCGAAAAACTTATGGCGGTCGCCGATGATAAGTTGATGCTGAGTTACTTCGAGCAGATTATTGATGCCGTAGTTATGGAGCTATATTTACCCGAAGAACTCCATGCAGGAGACAAATATTTTATGCGTCATCTTCTGCAAGAAAACTTACAAAGCTTAGACAAAATCAAAGGCGACAAAATAGAAGCCCTGCGAATAATTTTTCGACGAATATTTGACAGAGAGCATCCGATCAGGGTTAATATTTACTTCCTAAATAGCCTAGAAGTCGTGCGGATCATTACAGGAAAGCCATGAGAATCATCAAATTAGAAATCCAAGACTTCCGAGCCTTCTATAGCAACCATATTATTGAACTAGCAAAAGTTGGACAACGAGGCAAACAAAACCTATTGATTTATGGTGAAAATGGTAGCGGTAAATCATCTCTATTACTAGCACTGCAATATTTACTAGAATCTGGTGTCAACAACTTAGATTTCAACAAATACAAAAATATTTTCAGTGATCAAGCCAATTCAGGCTATATCGAACTTGCTTTAAGAGAAACTATAAACAAACCTCAAATAATTCACAAATGGTCGCCTACGACAATCACCTTTATCGACAAGAGATTGTCGATGCGATCGCAACTATCAAAAAACTAAAACAAGCCTTAACTTAACGTAATTCACACAAATATCATGCGCCCTATAGAATTAATTGTCGAAGGATTTACCAGCTTCCGTACTCGTCAAGTTTTAGACTTCTCTAGCCTAGATCTATTTGCGATTACAGGCGCGACGGGGGCGGGAAAAACATCACTATTGGATGCGATTACCTTTGCGCTCTATGACAAAGTGGCTCAAAAGTCTAACTCATCAAGAGAATTAGTTAGCCAAGGCGCAACACAGTTAAAAGTAGAATTTCGGTTTGTGATGCGGCAGACTGAATATAGAGTGGTGCGAACATGGCGTAATCGGGGTAAAACTGATATAAAAAACTTTCTGCTAGATGAATTAGTTGGAGAAGAATGGGAAAGGTGTGCGACGCAAAAGGTGGAAGACATCATTGGTATGGATTTTGAGACTTTTACTCGTGTGATCATTTTGCCTCAGGGACAATTTGATGAATTCCTGAAGGGTGAAGCTGGCAAGAGGCGAGAGATCTTACGGCAGTTAGCGGGATTTCAGATCTTTGAACAAATGCGGAAGGAGGCAAGCGATCGCAATATTCGTTTTAAGGCTGAGCGCGAAGGTTTAGATAAAGTCCTTGAAGGGATGCAAGCACCAACTATGGAAGATGTGAATGTTCAAAAGATAGAATTAGAAACTCTGGAAGTTGCGATTCCTGAATTGGATATTAAAGCAAAAAATAGCCGCAAGCTATTAGAAGCAGAAGAAAGATTGTTTGCTCAGATCCAGCAATATGGGCAGCTTTCAGTGAAGTTAAAGCAGCTTCAACAAGAAGAACCAAAAATCCAAGCTTTAAAAATTCAATTTCGTAATGCTCAATTAGCGAATTCGATTGTGGGAACTTGGACGATTTTGCAAACTACGCGCAAGCGCGTCGAAAATGCGATCGCAGATCTTGCCAATGCTAATAAACAGTTAGAAATAGCCAATTTAGACCTAGAAAAGCAAAAACAGATTTTCGAGCAATCTCGTGCCGATCAA
>JAYUSC010000488.1:0-7872 GCA_043755885.1 Pseudanabaena sp.
CCAACAATAATCACCGATGGCGACAGCGATCCTTCAGGCAATTTCGACTGAATATCAGTCAGCGTGCCTGTCCAGACCTGCTGCTCAGCGCGTCCACACCAACGCACGATCGCAATTTTTGTATCCGCAGATTTTCCCGCTTGCAATTTTGCCAACAATCTCGCCAGATTATTTGTCCCCATCAAAATTACTAGCGTCGGAATTTGGGCGATCGCCTCCCAAGGCAACCGCTCCAAATCATGCCCCGTGATCACCGCAAAACAAGAACTCGCCTCAACTTCTGTCAGCGGAATCCCTGCCAACATTGGCGCTGCGATCGCACTAGAAATTCCCGCAACAACTTCCCATTCACAATTTGCTGCTTGCAATGCAAGTATCTCAGGTAGCGATCGCCCAAATATCCAAGGATCGCCACTTTTGAGCCTGACCACGCGCTTACCCTTCAAGCAATAGTCCACCAGCATTTGATTTATTTCAGATTGCTTGATGCTCTCTTGTCCACCACGTTTACCCGCAATCATGCGATCGCAGTTTACGGGAGCGAGATCTAATAAATTGCGATCGACCAACGCATCACTAATAATCACCTCCGCATCACCAATCAAATCCCTAGCGCGAACCGTCAAAAATTCTACGCCCCCAATTCCTGCACCAACAATAAAAACTTTACCTTTCATTTTTCACTATTGAAATAAACTCTATTTTTGAATTGCTTGACATAACCTAAGCGTTAGCTTGATAATGTATTTGCAAGCGGTTAAAGTGTCAAATATATTAAGACGCAACCTGCATCATAGTAATAAATACTTAAAGGCTGCTTTAGAACTAGTGTTTGATAAACAACAAATATTTTTAGAAGAATGGGTAAGAATACATGGGATTCCAAAACTGGACAATAAGCGAGAACGAGCTAGAGGCTCAAATCGCAAAAGCTAAAGCCACAAGAAAAGAGGCAAATGCTACAGAGCCAAGAGCCAAGTCTGTAGAATTTGATCAGGCATCTGGTCTGATTGTAATTGCTCTCCAAAATGGAGCTTTCTTCAGTTTCCCCCCTAGTTTGGTGCAGGGACTAGGGGAAGCCCCTCCTGAATCTTTAAATGATGTCTGGCTAAATACTTCGGGAAGTAGCGTTCATTGGGAAAAATTGGATGCAGATTTTGAGGTTGCTGCGCTGGTTGCAGGAGCTTTTGGTACAAAAGCATGGATGTCAGAATTAGGACGCAAGGGTGGTCAATCTACCTCCCCAACTAAGGCAGAATCATCTCGTAATAATGGCAAAAAAGGCGGTCGCCCGAAAAAATCACTTCAACAAATTACTTCGAGATGAGCCAATTGCGGCGGAAAAATCTTGCTAAATCGGACTCATCGATCGCAAGACAAATGGGGCGACCGTGTGGGCAGGTATGAGGATTTCGGGTTTGTTGCCATTGCGATAGCAGATCGCGAATCGTGGACATTTCTAACTTTGTGCCATTGCGAATGGCGCTACGACATGCCGCAGTGGCCCTTGACATCGTGGGATCATCTTGTTGACTCATTTCCAGCAAAATTACCGCACAATCTTCATGCGCGATTAAAATCTCTGGTAGCGATCGCACCGCCCAGAGGTTATTCCCAAAAGCTTCTATTTCTAAGCCTAATGCTTGCAACCGCTCAATTGCATCGTCAGAAAGTTGTTTTAATAAAATTGGCTGCTCGATCGCTACGATTTGCCACTGAGTTTCGATTTGCTCAAAGAGAACTCGCTCATGGGCGACATGCTGCTCGACTAGCCATAGACCTCCTGCATGTTCCGCCAAAATGTAAGTATCGAGAACCTGTGCGATCGCTTTTAGCGATAAGTTTGGCTGATTGAAATTTTCTTTCTTGGCAGGAATTAAATAAGAAGTCTTTCGTTCCGCAGTTTTTAGGAGATCCTTGGCTGCACTTCCATAATTGATTTGAGAACTTGATTCAGGAGCTTTTAGAGATTCCGTAATGCAGTCTTTTAACTGAGTTTGGATATCTCCTAAATCCTGAATATAAGCCTCAGCCTTGGCGGGGTGTCGATTCCAGTCAATGCGATCGCAAGGCAAGTCTAAGCTCACAATGCAAACAGGAAATCGATTGCGCGGTAAGGTTCGCTCTAAACTAGAGAGAATAGTTTGCTCTAACTCAGGAAAATTAATCGTCCGCCCATTAAGAATAACTTTCACCCAATCAGGACGACGACGCGATAGGCGATCGGGCAATCCTAAAGTAATAGAAATATTGCTCCCCTTTCCTACGGGAGAGGGGCTGGGGGTGAGGGCAAACTCTCTAAATACCAAATCATAAGATTGAATAGAACTAATAATTTGCGGCAAAATTTCGCTAGCATTCTCTCCTGCCCAAATTGTCAGCCATTCTCGACTATCGAGATTTACTTGCCAATTAATTTGCGGATTTGCGATCGCCATTTGCTGAATCTGTAATTGCACCTTGCGAACTTGCTGTGAATTACTCGGTAAAGATTGCAACCGATTGGGATAACGTGAAAATAGATGGCGAACTGTGACGATCGTGCCTGCTGCGATCGCAACTACTTTTGGGCTAGATTGCAAATTGCCATGCTCGTCATAATTAGCTTGATAGCCCACTGGCTCTAGGACTGGGCGACTGCAAATATTTAGATCGGCAAGTTGGGCAAGACTATAGAGCGCCTCACCCCGAAATCCTAAGCTATTAATTTGTTGTAAATCTTCAGCATTATTAATTTTGCTAGTTGTATGCGGTGTGGCTGCTTGTGATAAATCTGCGATCGCCATGCCACCGCCATTATCACTCACTTGTACCGAGAGCGTATCTGTCCAAATCGAAATCACGATCCGCGTCGCTTGGGCATCGATCGCATTTTCGGCAAGTTCTCTTACTACGGCTGCAAGCGAATCAATTATTTCGCCAGCAGCAATCAGATGTACAACTTCTATAGGTAGCGTATGAATATTCTGCATTGCTTATCCTAAGCGCTGCTTTAGCCAAAATTGGAGGGTGGGAAGCGCAATCCGATATCCATATTTTGCACTATAAACTAGTCCCTTTTGCTCCAAACTATCTAGCGCCCCTTGCAAGCTTCCACCCTTAGAAAGTTGATGCTTTTGGATATATTCACGACTATGAGGGCTAACTGTGGGATCGATCGCAAGGCTTTCTAAGACGCGCACTTGAGTTGGTGGTAGCAGCATAATTAAAGACTCAAACGTCGGTGCGAGATCTTCAATTAGTACCAACATGTTTTGATGCACATGATGCGGTTGAATCAAGAATGCTGATGGAGGATTTTTGTCGGTGAGAGAGTCAAACCAGATGCGTCTAATTAATGCGATCGCATCGCTCATATTGCCTTGAATGTATTCGGTAAATAGCGGTAATGCAGTAGTTTGCGGATCAAACTTTAGCCCCTTTTCCTGCATGGTTGGTTCCAGCCATTCGCCAAGCTCCGTATTGCTTAAAGGTGGAAGCTCGACCACATGCAGACTCAGTTTATGCATCCAAGGTTCGGGAACTGTGGCAATTAAGATATAACTAACCCGACTTTGCATCTGAATTTCACGGCGCAAATATTCTTCCCATTCACCTTTGCGATCCCATGAGCGAATATGCGTGAAGTTATGCAACACGATCGCTACCCGACAATCGAGCCATTCCGCCATCTGCTGCGGCAAACTTAGTAGCTTTTGGAATAAATTCCAAATCCCTGTAGAGGAGAGTTTCCAACAGATCCGAGGTTTAGATTGTTCCGTTTGCTCAAAACTAATCGGCTGCTCCTTGAGTAAACTTTGCAATTTGATTAGTTCTTCGGGATGATCAAAGGTATTGAGTAGGCTTTCGGCTAATAATTTTAAAAAGCGATCGCCATCGGTGGCTCGCAAACAATCCAAAGTAATTACTTTTGCACCAGCTTTTTGAGCTGCCCATTTGACCAAAGTTCTGCGCCCACTACCTGCGACCCCTGCGATCAGCAAATCACCATCACCTAACAAAATTTGACTAATCTGCTCTAGTTCTGTTTGTCTGCCTACCAGTCTCTGGGGCAAAAATGGATTGTTAATCATCCCGCAATTGTATCGCAATTTGTCCTCACTCCATTTCGCGTCAAAAACCCAAAAGATAGTTGCGGCGCTTCGCGCCGCAACTATCTTTTGGGTTTTACGCCCATGCAAACTTTGCTAAGCTTCAAAATTCTTTAAGGCAACAATTACTATTTTTTAGTACCATGTTTGTAGCCGTTTATCTGTATACATCCATGACAATTGAGTCAAAAGATCCCTCTACTGCTCGTTGGCATACCCTTGAGGCTGATCAGGCGTTGAAACTACTCCAAAGCGATCGAGATCAAGGGATTACCAGTCAAGAGGTTGCGATTAGACTTGAGCGCTATGGTACGAATGAGCTAGTCGAAAAAGTCGGACGCTCGTCTCTACGCATTTTTATTGATCAGTTCACAAACATCATGCTGATCATGTTGATGGCTGTGGCTGTAGTTTCAGCTTTTTTGGCGCTGACCAAGCCGATCCCAGAATTCCCTAAAGATGCAGTCGCTATTTTCTCGATCGTCCTGCTCAATGGTGTTCTTGGCTATATGCAAGAGGTTAATGCCGAAAAAGCTCTTGCGGCGCTTAAGCGGATGTCTTCGCCAAAAGTGCGGGTGATTCGCAATGGTGAGGTCAGCGAGATCAACGGCAAAGAGCTAGTGCCAGGAGACATCATGCTCTTGGAAGCCGGAGTCCAAATTGCGGCTGACGGAAGATTGCTAGATGAACAAAATCTCCAAGTGCGCGAATCGGCTCTGACGGGGGAAGCAGAAGCTGTTAATAAAGAAGCGAAATTAATTTTAGAATTAGATGCGAGTTTGGGCGATCGCCTAAATTGCGTCTATCAAGGTACTGAAGTCGTGCAGGGGCGAGCCAAAGTGTTGGTCACCAAAACGGCTATGCAGACTGAACTAGGGAAAATTGCGACCCTAATTCAGGATGTAGAAACTGAAGATACGCCTCTCCAACAACGCATGACGCAGCTAGGTAATGTCCTCGTAACTGGCTCTCTTGCCTTAGTGGGCGTGGTGATTGCGATCGGCTTGTTTCGTGGCGGCAAATTCGGCGAACTCCTTGAAACGTCTTTGAGCATGGCTGTTGCGGTCGTGCCTGAAGGTTTGCCTGCGGTTGTGACCGTTACCCTCGCACTGGGTACTCAACGCATGGTCAGAAGAAATGCTTTGATTCGTCGCTTGCCTGCGGTTGAGACTCTTGGCTCTGTCACTACGATTTGCTCAGACAAAACAGGAACGCTCACCCAAAATAAAATGGTCGTGCAGGGGATTCGCACAGGGCTACATTCTCTGCAAGTTGCAGGTGATGGATATGCACCAATCGGAGAATTTAGCATATTAGGAAATTCAATCGAAGATCCCAGCTTTGCAGTGACCAATATTCCTGAAGTTCAGCAATTGTTAATGGCTTGTGTATTTTGCAATGATGCGATCTTGCAGCAAAAAAATGGTGAATGGATCATCATCGGCGACCCCACTGAAGGCGCGTTACTAGTTCTGGCAAGCAAGGGTGGTTGTGAAGCTGCGGAATGGCAACATCGAATGCCGCGTGTGTTTGAGGTTCCTTTCTCGTCTGAACGCAAACGCATGAGTGTGCTAGTCCAAGGTGAGCATGGCGGAAATGTGCTTTTTTGCAAAGGTTCACCTGAATTAACCTTGGAATGCTGTACGCATATTCAAATCGGTGATCAGATTCAGGCGATCGCAGATTTTCAACGCCAACATGTTCTTGCTCAAAATAACGAACTCGCTAGTCGTGGATTGCGCGTATTAGGTTTTGCCTATCGCACATTTTCGTATTTACCCGAAGAAGGTATTACCGAAAGAGATGAGAGCAATTTAGTCTGGGTTGGCTTAGTGGGAATGCTTGATGCACCACGCCCAGAAGTCCGCGAAGCCGTGAAGCGTTGTCGTGAAGCTGGTATTCGTCCTGTGATGATTACAGGCGATCATCAACTCACCGCCAAGGCGATCGCCGAAGATTTAGGGATTGCTGAATCAGGCGATCGGGTGCTCACAGGCAAAGAGCTAGAACTCATGAGTTCCCAAGAGCTAGATCGGGAAGTCACTCAGGTTAGTGTCTATGCTCGTGTCTCCCCTGAACATAAATTGCGGATCGTCCAAGCTTTGCAAAGACAGCATCAATTTGTCGCAATGACGGGTGATGGGGTGAATGATGCCCCCGCACTCAAGCAAGCTGATATTGGGATCGCGATGGGGATCACTGGTACTGATGTATCCAAAGAAGCTAGTGACATGATCTTGCTGGATGACAACTTCGCTACGATTGTCGCGGCTACTGAAGAAGGTCGCGTAGTTTATACAAATATTCGTCGCTTTATCAAATATATTCTCGGTAGCAATATCGGTGAGGTGATCACAATTGCAGCGGCTTCCATCATCCCTAATTTAAGCGTCCCTATGATTCCTCTGCAAATCTTATGGATGAATTTGGTCACCGATGGCTTGCCAGCGCTTGCTCTTGCCGTGGAGCCTGCTGAACCGAATGTCATGCAAAGACCTCCTGTTGATCCCCGTGAAAATATTTTTGCGAGGGGTATGGGATCATATATGGTTCGGATTGGCATAATTTTGGCGGTTCTTACGATTACCTTAATGGTTTGGTCGCAGGGTTATACAACAACGCATGTTTTTGGCAATACCGTAGATCCTGAGCGTTGGAAAACGATGGTATTTACGACTCTTTGTTTGGCGCAAATGGGTCATGCGATCGCAATTCGCTCTAACACCCAACTGACGATCGAACTCGATCCGCGCACTAATCTTTATGTCTGGGGATCAGTGATTATGACTACGGTTTTACAAATGGTGCTGATCTATGTAGAGCCATTCCGTCGCTTTTTTGGGACACATTTACTCAGACCAGAAGAGCTAGCTGTTTGCTTTGGTTTTAGCGCATTAATGTTTGTTTGGATAGAATTGGAGAAATTGGTAATTCGTTGGTGGTTCTGGCAACGTCAGTCCTAACTGCGATCGCAATCACAATTCTAAAAAGTATGCTAGGCTACAAATTTGAGTAGCTATTCAAGTGTATTAAAGTTCAAGAATCAGTGGAGGAGTTAATTTGAAAAAGGTTGAAGCAATCATTCGTCCATTCAAGCTTGACGAAGTCAAAATTGCTCTGGTAAATGCTGGCGTAGTCGGTATGACGGTATCAGAAGTACGTGGTTTTGGTCGTCAAAAAGGACAGACAGAGCGCTATCGTGGCTCTGAGTACACAGTTGAGTTTTTACAAAAGCTCAAAATCGAAATTGTCATCGAAGATGATCAAGTTGATATGGTGGTAGATAAAGTTATTACCGCAGCCCGTACTGGTGAAATTGGCGATGGTAAGATTTTCGTATCTCCTGTAGAGCGAATTATCCGAATTCGTACTGGTGAAAAAGATTTAGAAGCTGTATAAGTTTTCTAAACACCGTGAATCATATAAAAAAAGTCGGCACGAAGTGCCGACTCTTTTTATATTTTTAGGCTGATGTCAAAATAGATTCTAAGATTTGGGCGATGATTGCCCCCAAAATGGCGACCGTTACATATTTACCAATCATTGGATTTTTACCAAGTGAGTCATCTTTTTTGCAAACTGTGAGAAACAATGACCACGCTTGTGTGGCATTAATCGTTTGAAACCGATTAAAACTAGGTGTGAATATTAAACGCATAGACTTTACCTAATCTGAATTTGAAAATTAGGCATCCTTGCTTATGAACATAACACGATAATCGTTACAAAAGTTAATCAAACAAAGCATTATAAAAAAGCTTATTACAGCGCTTTGCGCTGT
>JAYUSC010000489.1:0-7843 GCA_043755885.1 Pseudanabaena sp.
CGGGTAAATCAGCTTCTTTGGGTTTTATATTTAGTTATGCCTAGCTATTTACTATCCTTCAATCGCACCAAGGGAGAGTAGCTTAGCTTTTTGAGCCGAAGTTAAACCTGTGGCTTCAAAAATATTTAGCCCTTCATAGGGACGTGGTTCACGATAGGTTCTGATGCATTCACCTGTCTTAATATCCCAAAGTTTGACTGTTTCATCACGACTACTGCTAGCGATCAGATCCCCATGAGGAGCAAATGACACTGCATATATGGGACCAACATGTCCAACTAAAGTGTTGATCACTTCGCCAGTTTGCCAGTTCCAAATATTGATTTGGGCATCGTCACCAGCACTTGCTAGCAACATTCCTTTAGGATCGGCGGCAATAGTCAAGAGATTGCCATCATGTCCTATAGGCTGAGGGATAAATTCATCATTTTTGATGTTCCAGCGATAGATAAATTTTTCGCCGCAGCCAAAAACCATATGCGGTTGCATTGGCATAAATGTGACATTAGAAGCAAATGAGGTCAGTTGATCTAGCGTTTGCAGGCATTCTCCTGTTTGGGCATCCCAAATTTTTACAGTCTTATCGCGACTGCTGCTGATCAAATAGCGATCATCGGCGCTAAATGCGATCGCTAAAATCGCCGATGTATGCCCTTGGAGGATTAGCAAACATTCACCAGTGACAATATCTCTGAGTTTAATGACTCGGCTGGTTTCACCAGTTGCCAGCAATTTACCATCATGGCTAAATACTAAAGTTCTGGCTAAATCAGGATGTTCGGTAATAGTGGCTAGGCAATTGCCACTGCTAACATCCCATAGTTTGATCGTGCAGTCTTCCGCGCAACTTGCCAGCATTGTGCCAATCGGACTAAAGGCGACCTGCCAAACATGCCCTGCATGACCATGCAAAGCCCGAATGCATCGACCTGACTGGATATCCCAAAGACGAATGAGCGAGTCGTCACCACCACTAGCTAATAGGCTCTGCTCTAAATTAAAGGCGACCGACCGCACAGCATTGGTATAACCTTGCAAAATCCGAAACTGCTTGCCTGATGTGACTTGCCAAAGATTAAGAAGATGCTCATTAGAAATATTATCTAATGTCTCGGTATCGCTCTGATTGCTACTTTTGACCGTCCACGACCGTCCTGTATGACCTTGAAAAGTCCGCACGCACAAACCTGTATCAATTTCCCAAAGTTTTACCATCTCATCGCCACTGCTGCTGGCTAGCACTAAGTGATCAGGATGAAAAGCCACTGAACGCACCCAATGGTTATGCCCCGTTAAGCTTTTAAAGCATTGGCCAGTTTTCAGATCCCAAAGACGAATTGTGCGATCGCCACTTCCCGTAGCAAGGGTTGAACCATCATGGCTAAAACTCACCGCAAACACAGTATGGGTATGCCCTGTCAAGATTTTTATGCAATTCCCATTGTCCACATTCCAGAGTCGGATGGTTTTGTCTTCACTCCCACTAGCTAATACATTGCCGTTATGACTAAAGGCGATCGACCAGACAATATCTTCATGTCCTTCAAATATTCGTAAACATTCACCAGTCTCGATATCCCACAGTCTGATAGTGCAATCATCGCTGCTACTTACTAGTAAATTACCTTTTGAGCTAAAAGCAACAGCTTCGACAATATCTTCGTGACCATGCAAGATTTTAATTGCTCGTCCCTCTCTCCATAGTCTTACGGTGCGATCGGCATGACCACTAGCCAAAGTGATACCATCGGGACTGAAGGCGACTGACATAACTGCGCCGATATATCCTTGCAGAGTATTTAGGCAATCGCCTGTTGTGACATCCCATAACTTGATCGATTGATCAATACTGCTACTCGCTAAAACTGTTCCCTCAGGATTGAATGCGACCGAAACTACCCATCCTCTATGCCCTTTATAAGTGAGTATTGGCTTACCATCACTGACTTGCCAAAGATGAATATCGCCTTTAGTATCACCGATCGCTAATAACTTGCCATCGGCACTAAAAGCCACCGACAGGACACCACCAATCACCTCTGCAAATACCGATTTCATCACCGCAGTTTGCGAAAAGTTAACCCGATGCAATTTGACCTCGGACAAATAAGCCTGACGGATCGCTAAATAAGAGAAGTCAATTCCTGTCAAATCAACGCCAAGATTGCATAACAAATTAATTATATTGCCGCCACCATAACCGAAAGTTGATTTAAGTTCACCTTCGGGACGTAGTTCGCGCCTGCGTAACTCTTCAAGGGTCTGCAATAGCTCTTTAGCCACCATTTGTTTGCTACCCAAACGTCCTAAAAGCTTGGTAGCCAGAGGCTCTAAAATCAAACGGATTTGACTCTGGCGAATATAGTCCTTAGTGGTCGCCTTGATCAAGGCATAGTGGCGTAAATAGAAAAGTTGCCGATTCAGCTTTAATTGGATATTTGGTAAAACGCCGAGAGGATGCTCTTGGGTGATTTCTTGATAAATTTGTTCAACCATTAAGTTGGTGACAAACTCCATGACTACAGGCTGCTGCGTGAAACCTGCGGCAGTATGCTCGACTAGCGATCGCCTTTTTAGCGATCGCAATGACATCATCAGATGATTTTGCTCAATTGTTGGCACAATATCGGAGTGGAGTTCATTAGGCTGGACTGGCTCACGATTAATTGCTAGCCAGATCATGATTTGTTTCTCATGAGCCGTCAGTCGCTGATATTGCTGCTCGATCAGATTGCCAATACCACTAAAAATAATCGTCTTCTGCTCTAAAAATCGATTAATACTACCCGAATAAAGATCCTTGATCGACGTGGCCGCGATTTTCAGCGCTAAGGGATTACCGCGATACCAGTCCACCAAACGATGTAAATCACCTGCCATCGCTTTAACCCCCTTAGCCTCGAGGACATGTTCTGCTGCGGACTCATCTAACCCAGTCAGTTGCAAGGCTCTCACTGGCAAAATATCGCCCTCTAAAGTTGCGACTTCCTCAGGCATTTCGCGACTAGTAATCACCACGCAACTACGATGAGCGACTTCCCCAATCCTTCTTAGCAGAGAGCCATAACCTTCATAATCCTTACGGTATGCCCCAGCTTGAGCCTCATCTTTGAGGACTGATTCAAAATTGTCTAACACGATCAAACAACGATATCGCTGTAAATATTCCATTAATCGCGAAATTAAGGCATTGGTATCCGTGGTGTCAGGAGTTTCTCGCTGATGTGACAAGAAATGGATCACAGCACTCAACATTTCGCTTGGTGTTTTGGCATTATTTAGCGATCGCCACACCACAAAGTCAAATTTATTTTGCAATTGCTGCGCTAACTTAACAGACAGAGCCGTTTTGCCCAAGCCGCCCATACCCAAAAGTGCGACCAATCGGCAATGATCTTGATCGATCCATTTTTCAAGGGTATTTAGCTCGGATTTACGACCATAAAAAAAAGTGACATCGACTACTTCGCCCCAGTCTTGATGGCTACTCGACGAAGCCAGTAAATTGGGGACAGTCGTCGTGGGAGAATCAGATTGCTGTTTTTGGATTTGACGGCGAATTACATTTTGCATCGTACTTTTGGTTACTTTTTCGTCAAAAGTCTCCGTTAGTAAATGCCAAAGCTTATGGCTGACTAGCTTGATGTAGCCAGCGTCATAGCCAGTCTGCTTAGCAATCTCAGAATAAGACAAACTCTGCCATACTCCAAGGAAAACAGACTGCTCGACTCGAGTCAGACTGCGCTCTTTTAATGACAACTCTACAAATGCCACCGCTTCATCAGCTGTCATAGATGCGCCTTAAATATATAAATATAACTTTTATATAACTTTACTCTTGTTATTCTAAGACGTTTTATGCTTTGTTGTATTTTGTTATGAATATTGCTAGCACCTCAAATTATGAAAAACTATTTTTGTAAGGAGAATTGTGGGAATATTGCTTTTTGAAATTAGTAACCCTAGTCAGTCCCATTAAAATCAAATGAAAATTGCTCTAGTTCATGACTATCTTACGCAACGTGGTGGTGCTGAAAGGGTATTTGAACTTTTGTGCAAACATTTCCCAGAGGCGGATCTGTATACATCTGTGCATGATCGCCAAAATACGATTGACTTGGGCGATCGCCTAGTTCACACTACTTTTTTACAAAAAATTCCTGCGACTCGTAAATATTTTCGTTTATTTGCACCATTTTATTACAGCGCATTTAAATCTCTCAACCTTCAGCAATATGATTTGATTCTTAGTAGTAGTGCCAGCTTTGCCAAAGGAGTCCAAAAGCGCTCTGATGCAGTGCATATTTGCTTTTGCCACAACATTACCCGTTTCCTTTGGGACACCAATACTTACTTGAGAGAATATGGTGCGTACAGCTTTTTAAAGCCTCTAATTGAGACTATTTTTCAAAGAATGCGTCAGCAAGACATTTTTTACGCGCAATCACCAGATTATTACATTGCAAATTCCACCACAGTTGCCAAACGGATTCAAGAAACCTATAAAAAAGATGCTGTAGTTGTAAATTATCCAATCGATGATCGTAGATTTACTTTTTGCGATCAAAAAGACGATTACTATCTTGTCTCCTCGCGACATCTTAGTTACAAGCGTCTTGATATCATTGTCGATGCATTTAACAGCCTAGATTTGCCTCTGATAATTACAGGAGAAGGCCCTGAAACAAAACAATTACAAGCGAGAGCACGTCCCAATATTCAGTTTCTTGGTCATGTTAGCGATCGCGATCGGTGCAAGCTGATGTCAAAGGCAAAATTTGTAATTGTGGCAGCTTTAGAAGATTATGGACTGGTCCCCATTGAAGCCAATGCTAGCGGTACACCTGTAATTGCCTATGGTGCTGGTGGAGTCATGGACACCCAAATCTCCGAGCTAACCGGTATTTTGTTTGAGCAACAAACTGCGGAATCATTAAAAAGTGCCATAATCAAAGCACAAAAAGTTGACTGGGACTATGTCAAAATCCGAGAACATGCAATCTCTAACTTTTCTGAATTGGTATTCTTTAAAAAGGTGGATCAGATCGTAGAGGAAATCTGCGCCAGCAGAGGAATCAAGAAATAACTTAACTAAACAGAAAAGTTTTTATTACTGGAACTATTAAGAAGAGAAACCTATGAGTATCAATGCACTTAATCCAACAACTCCAGTTCTCGCCGAGCAAGATCCAGGTTATGGGAAGATTTTTGCAGTTCTCTCCCGTAGGCGTTTTTGGCTTTTGGGTGGCTTAAGTGTAGGCTTGGTAATTGCTGTTTTCATAAATACTAGCTCTAAGCCTAAATACACTAGTTCAATGCGCTTGCTAGTTGAATCAACTTATAAGACTAACAATAATGGAGCCTCATCCTTAAATCTGGACTCAAATGTCCAGATTGACTATGCAACACAGCTCCAGTTGCTAAAAAGCTCTTCATTATTTCAAAAAGCTGCGACTTTACTAAACGATAAATATCCTGGTATTACTGGGACGGATCTTCAAAGCTTAAAAATTGATATGCTGGGCGGGAAAGAATCTCCAACCAAAATTGTTGAAATCCAGTACACAGCCTTAGATCCTGTGAAAACGAGAGAAGTTTTACGAGCTTTTCAAAAAGTCTATACTGAGTACAACCGAGAGCAACAAGAAAAGCGCTTGCAAAACGGCTTAGCAGGTATAGATGAACAAGTTGGTAATGTCCGTAAAAGTATCTCTGAAGCTGCTGAATCAATCGAAGTATTTCGTCGGAAGAACAATCTGTTTGATGTGTCTCAGCGAGTAACCGAAGTTACATCAGCCCTGAGTGGGATTGAGCAACAAAAACGCGCAGCCAAATTAGAATATGACCAAGCAGTCACTCGGCTAGAATCTCTACAACAAAAACTTAACCTGTCTTCGCAGGATGCGGTATTGCTTACGCGCTTAAATCAGTCACCACGTTATCAAGCCCTTGTCGCAGAGATGCAAGGTATAGAAGTTGCCCTAAATCGCGAAAAAGCTAGATTCCAGTCTGCTACGCCTATTGTTGAAGCCCTTGAGCTACGTTTTAGTCAACAGCAGAATAGTCTGGAAGAAGAAAGAAGAAGCATTTTAGGAGATGCCAATCTATCAAATTATCCTAAATGGAATGCCACTCAGCTAAGTAGTATTGATATAAATTTAGCCAGTCAAATTGCGGAAACCCAAACTCAAATTACATTATCGCAATCTCGACTTAATTCTTTGGAATCTCAAGAACAAGATCTCCAATCTGAGATTAAGCGTTTACCTAAATTACTTGGCGAATATGAGACCTTAATACCTAAACTGAAGGTTCAGCAAGACACATTGCAAACATTGCTCAAAAATCGCCAAGATCTAAGTCTAGAAATTACTCGTGGCGGCTTTGATTGGCAAGTTGTTGAGGAACCTAATCTTGGTTCTACGGATGCCGCAGATTCGCTCCGCCGCAACTTATTGCTGGGTGTGGTCGCAGGATTATTTCTTGGTGGGCTAGCTGCTTTTGTTAGGGATATGCAAGATGATACGATGCATACCTATAATGATTTGGAGAAGCAAATTGCTTCTTTATCCTTACTAGGTATGACTCCTCAATATTTGCAAGCTGAAGAATCCAGCTCTGGTTTTCTACCGCAGTTTCTTAAAAGTCAATCTGTTTCACCACTCACTGTGGAGATTGTCCAATGGCTACCTTTTCGAGAGGCGTTAGATGTAATTTATAAAAATATTCAGCTCAATAGTTTTTCCCAAGAAATAAATGTGCGATCGCTAGTCATTACCTCGGCGCTTGCGGGTGAAGGTAAATCCACGATTGCACTTGGGCTGGCTACTAGTGCAGCCCGTCTGCATAAACGAGTCTTGCTAATTGACGCAGACATGCGATCGCCATCTTTACATAAAAAACTTAATTTACCCAATGAAAGAGGACTATCGACAATACTTTCTAGTAAAGGTACTGTTGATAGCCAAGATGTGATCCAATCCTCCAACTCAGATATTGATATTCTTACGGCTGGCCCAATTCCTAGCGATTCTGTCACTTTACTTAGTTCAGAGTGGATGCAGAAGTTGATCTCCCAGTTTGAGCAGGATTATGACCTTGTAATTATTGACTCGCCGCCGATTCTCGGCACAGTTGATACAATTCAAATAGCTTCTTGCAGCGGTGGTGTGATTTCAGTGGCTCGCATCGATCGGATTACTCGTGGTGAATTCTCTCAATCTATCTCCATTCTCCAAAAGCTGAATTTAATCGGAGTGATTGCTAATGCAGTTAAAGAGTTGCCACACATTTACAACTCAGCCGCTATTGGTGATGACGATCTTCTCAAAGATTAAGACTTGGGGAACTCCAAGCAGGGCAACCACGGGGGGATGGCGACTACCTGAAAATTTAGATTCTGTAGGGACTGGGCGCACAGGGCACAACCGTAAACCTCAGCTATCTCAGGAATTATGTCTGCGTAAGGTGAGTAATTAATTATGCCTAGCTACTTCAAGGCATAATATAAAGCTATACAAAAATCAAAAAAGATTAACTCATCCATCATGGCTACCGTTAACGACAACTATCTCAAACTCAAGGCAGGTTATCTGTTCCCCGAAATTGCAAGACGGGTAAACGCCTTTGTCGAGGCAAATCCTGAAGCTAAAGTGATCCGCCTTGGCATTGGTGATGTTACCGAACCTTTGCCCCAAGCCTGTCGTGATGCCATGATCAAGGCTGTCGAAGATATGGGCGATCGCAATTCATTTAAGGGTTATGGTCCCGAGCAAGGCTACGCATGGCTACGCGAAAAGATTGCAGCCAATGATTTTCAGGCGCGGGGCTGCGATATTGACGC
>JAYUSC010000490.1:0-3315 GCA_043755885.1 Pseudanabaena sp.
CCACTAATTCTTAACTGGGAAGGGAGTAGCTTTTTGAGAGAGGTATATATGCGACGCACATTTAAAATTTGCTTGTTGATGATTAGTCCAAATTTGGCGATCGCAGGTCATGCTGAAGCAGGAATGCACGGTAGTATTACCATTCAACCGAGTGCAGTAGATTGAAAGTCCTCCATATTATTCCTTCAGTAGCATCAGTTCGCGGCGGTCCGAGCCAAGCTGTGATTGAAATAGTGAGTGCTTTGCGATCGCAAGGTATCGATGCGGAAATAGCCACCACTAACGACAATGGCAAAAATTTACTAGATGTACCGCTGTACAAGTTGACTGATCAGCTTGCAGAATATGGAAATATCCCGATTCGTTTCTTTCCCAGATTTTCACCAAATCTAAATGCGGTGAGGGAATTTGCCTTTTCGCGATCGCTAACAACTTGGCTATGGCAACATATCGCTGACTATGATCTGGTGCATGTACATGCCATTTTTTCTTATGCTTCGACGATCGCGATGGCGATCGCTTGGATTCGGAAAGTTCCTTACATAAATATGCCCCATGGTCTGCTAGGCGAATGGCCATTACAACAAAGTAAGCTGCGTAAACAAATATATCTGAATGTGATTGAACGTTCTAATTTATTGCATTGTCAGTCGCTCCATTTTACAGCGCTGCAAGAACAAGAAGAATTTAATCAATTAGGGTTAAATATTCCTAGTTTCATTCTGCCCCATGGAGTGCAGGTTCCAATTCTAATTCCCGATGCTCAATCTCAACTACGCGCAAGTCTGCAAATTACCGATTGCTGCCCTCTAATTCTGTTTATGTCACGTATCCATCCCAAAAAAGGATTGGAATATTTGATTTCTGCACTTGGTAAATTAAAAGAATATAATTTTGCTTTAGTAATCGCAGGTAGTGGTGAATCTGATTATATCCAACAACTTCAAGATTTATTAGTAACACAGGGAATCAGCGATCGCACTCATCTCGTGGGCTTTGTCAAAGGTGAAACCAAAAATCTCTATCTCCAAGGTGCGGATCTGTTTACGCTTACTTCCTATTCTGAAAATTTTGGGATCGCAGCGATCGAGTCACTGGCGGCTGGTACACCCGTACTGATTACCGATGGAGTTGCGATCGCACCGATGGTACAAGCCCAAAATATTGGCTATGTCACTAAATTAGAGATTAATGCGATCGTGACCACCTTAGAAAATTTCTTCCAAAATTTTGATAAAAATCCAATCAGCAGACAAAGATCTCAACAAATTATTGCTGAAACTTATAGTTGGCAATCCATCAGCGCCCAACTTGCTACAATTTATCAAACAATTGTCATTGAGTTTATTGCTTTGGTTCTTTAGGATTGAAAATTAAATAACCTGTGCATATAAAACCTAAAATTATTTCGGCGGGCTTCGCCCGCCGAAACAATTTTAGGTTTTATTAAATTGCAGAGTCCTTTTGTGAGTTTTTTTGATAGAGGTATATATGCAACGCACCTTCAAAATTTTCAGTCAAGTTTTGAGCATTTGCATATTTGCGATTTGCTTTTTGGTGATTAGTCCAAATTTGGCGATCGCAGCACCAGCCAAATTAGCACCAATCGATTTCACCAAACAAACTGCGATCGAAGTTAAAGTTAGTTTGAGCAATAATGCCAACGAACTTAAATTTATTCCCGATCGCTTCACCTTTGAGTCTGGCAAACGTTATAAGTTATTGCTGAGCAATCCTAGCGGAATGAAACATTATTTCACCAGCAAAGATTTTGCGGATGCGATCTGGACGCAAAATGTGGTGGCAGGCGATGTGGAAGTTAAAGGTAATATTCGCGAACTCGAATTACGACCAAATACAACTGCTGCATGGACTTTTATCCCGATTAAATTTGGTACTTACGAATTACATTGTGCGATCGCAGGTCATGCTGAGGCAGGAATGCGCGGTAGTATTACCATTCAAGCGAGTGTAGTCGATTGAAAGTCCTCCATGTTATTCCGTCGGTAGCATCAGTGCGTGGCGGTCCGAGTCAAGCGGTGATTGAAATGGTAATCGCTTTGCGATCGCAGGGTGTCGATGTGGAAATAGCCACCACTAATGATAATGGCAAATCTTTGCTAGATGTACCTCTGTACAAACTGACTGATCAGCTTGCAGCATATGGAAATATCCCGATTCGCTTCTTTCCTCGATTCTCACCAAATCTAAATGAGGTGCGAGAGTTTGCCTTTTCGCGATCGCTAACAACTTGGCTATGGCAGAGTATCTCTGAGTATGATCTAGTGCATGTACATGCCATTTTTTCGTATGCTTCGACGATCGCAATGGCGATCGCTCGTATCCAGAAAGTGCCTTATATCAATCGCCCCCTCGGACAGTTATGCACATGGTCTTTGCAACAAAGTAAGCTGCGTAAACAAATCTATCTAACTGTGATTGAACGTTCCAATTTGTTACATAGCCAATCACTCCATTTTACGGCGCTGCAAGAACAAGCAGAATTCAATCAATTAGGGTTAAATATTCCTAGTTTTGTTCTGCCCCATGGAATACAGATGCCAATTCTAATTCCTGATGCTCAATCTCAACTACGTCAAATCCTCAAACTTCCCGATCGCTGTCCGATAATTCTGTTTATGTCACGCATCCATCCTAAAAAAGGATTGGAATATTTGATTTCTGCACTTGGCAAATTACAAGAATATAATTTTGCTTTGATAATTGCAGGTAATGGAGAGCCTGATTATGTTCAACAGATTCAAGATTTATTGGTTACAGAGGGCCTCAGCGATCGCACTCATCTAGTAGGCTTTGTTAAAGGTGAAACCAAAAATTTTTATCTCCAAGGCGCGGATCTGTTTACGCTTACTTCCCATTCTGAGAACTTTGGGATCGCGGCGATCGAGTCACTTGCGGCTGGTACACCTGTGCTGATTACCGATGGAGTTGCGATCGCACCGATGGTGCAAGCCCAAAATATTGGCTATGTCACTAAATTAGAGATTAATGCGATCGTGACCACCATCCAAGAATTTCTTGATCACCCGCAAATCGCTATCGAAAAAGGCGATCGCGCCCAGCAATATATTGCCGAGCATTATGATTGGGCTAAAATAGCTCGGAATTTGGCAGTTATGTATCGGACATTCAGCAAATCAAAAGCGATCGCTGAGGTTTAGGGCAATCCCCCCCGTGGTTGCCCTGCTTGGCTAGCAGCAAGAAATTCATCATCTGCGTTCTGCGTAACATCAGTTACTTAGGCACTTGCAAAAAATAATAAAACCCAAAAATGTTGCGGCGGGCGTAGCCCGC
>JAYUSC010000491.1:0-7834 GCA_043755885.1 Pseudanabaena sp.
AAAGTAGGGGCAGTTCATGAACTGCCCCTACTTTTTTGGAAATAGATTTTAGATTTGAGGAACAAAGCGTTCTTTTACGGGAAGCGCTGTGTATTCAGAAACAATGCGACGGAATTCATCACCATCGAGAGTCTCATTCTCAACTAGAAGATCAACAACGCGATCGATCGCAGTCCGATTTTCGTACACAATCTGAAGTGCAGATTGATAACATTTCTGCACGATTTCACGAACTTGCTGATCGATCTTTGCCGAAATATCTTCCGAATATTGCGATCCGCCACCCATGCTGCGTCCGAGGAATACCTCAGAGCTTTGACCTTCGAGTGCAAGCTGACCAATATTCGACATACCATAGCGAGTCACCATCTGACGCGCCATGCCGCCGACTTGCTGCAAATCTCCACCAGCCCCAGTAGTAACTTCCGCAGCACCAAATACTGCTTCTTCCGCAGCACGACCACCGAGAGCAGCCGTGATCCTCGCGAGGATTTGACCACGAGAAACTAGGGTTTGTTCCTCATCAGGAGTGAACCATGTCAAACCAGCCGCTTGTCCTCTAGGGATAAGAGTAACTTTTTGGACTGGATCGTGATCCTTCATCAATGTCCCAACGATCGCATGACCAACTTCATGGTAGGCAATCAATCGCTTGTTACGGCTATCGACTAAAGCCTTACCTTCAAGCCCAGCAATCACGCGGTCAACAGCATCATCGATTTCTGCCATGGTCATTGCATCTTTGCGACGACGCGCTGTGAGAATCGCGGCCTCATTCAAAAGGTTAGCTAGGTCTGCACCTGCAAATCCAGGGGTACGCCTTGCGATCGCTTCTAGAGAAACTTCAGGGCTAATTTTTTTGTCGCGTGCATGAACATTGAGGACTTGCAAACGACCTTTGATGTCAGGTGGATCAACACCGATTTGGCGATCGAAACGACCTGGACGTAATAGCGCCGAGTCAAGCACATCAGCACGGTTAGTTGCGGCAATGACGATTACGCCAGAGTTGCCTTCAAAACCATCCATTTCGGTGAGGATTTGGTTTAAGGTTTGCTCGCGTTCGTCGTTACCGCCACCGATACCAGCGCCACGTTGACGACCGACGGCATCAATTTCATCAATAAAGATGATGCAAGGAGCGTTTTCTTTGGCTTTTTTAAATAAGTCGCGGACACGGGATGCACCGACACCGACGAACATTTCCACAAATTCTGAGCCAGACACAGAGAAGAAAGGTACGCCAGCTTCACCGGCGATCGCTTTAGCCAGCAAAGTTTTCCCAGTTCCAGGAGGACCAATTAACAACACGCCCTTAGGAATCTTTGCGCCAACAGCCGTGAATCGCTCTGGCTTCTTCAAGAACGTGACAACTTCTTGGAGTTCTTCTTTGGCTTCTTCGATACCAGCCACATCATCAAACATCACGCCAGTCTGAGCATCCATCGCAAAACGGGCCTTAGACTTACCAAAGTCCATCGCTTGCCCAGGTCCACCCATTTGATTGGAACGACGAAATAAGAAAAATAGACCTGCAATTAGGGCAACTGGGAAAATTAAGTTACTGATAAAGCCCCAGATTGCACCGTTGTTGCTAGGTGGGTAAATCGCCAAATCGATACCGCCTTCATTGAGCTTATCCATCAGCTCAGGTGCGTACAATGGTAAGTCAACTCTAGCGCGTTGCTCTTTGCCTTCAATTTGGGGATCGGTTGCTACGATTACAGCCGTGCGACCACCATCAAAAATATCAACCTTGCGTACCCGATGCTCATCAAGATATTCAAGGAATCTTCCGTAAGCGATACGTGTATTCGCCGCATTTACAGTGGGGCGACTAGGTGCGGGACGAGCAACTAATGTCTGCCATCCAAAAAAGCCTATTATCGCTATGGGCAGTAACCACAGCAGTGCAGTTCTCCAAGAAGGTTTCATATAGCAAAAAGCCTGATGTTCAAAATAATTTCTTAACTAAACTTAACTTACCATGATCCTTAATCAATGGGATCGCGCGATCGCAAATATCTACCCAAAGTAAAGCGCTCGTCATTTTGGTGAAATTTTAAACTCAGTAGAGACTTTAGTTTGCTCATAGATCTGGACGACATAGATCTGGACGACGTTGTTTAGTGCGAAGGATTTGCTGTTCCTTTCTCCATTCCGCAATCAACTTATGATTGCCCGATCGCAATACTTCAGGAACCTCCCAACCACGGAATATTGGTGGGCGCGTATATTGCGGATAATCTAATAATCCATCTTCAAAACTTTCAAACTTGAGCGAATCTTCTTTTCCCACTGTCCCCGGGCGTAACCGCACAACTCCATTAATCAAGGCTAGTGCTGGAATCTCACCACAGGTCAGCACAAAATCACCGAGAGAAATCTCACGAGTGACTAAATGATCGCATACCCGCTCGTCAACGCCCTCATAGCTTCCACAAATGAGAACTAGCTGATCGTAAGTTACTAACTCCTTAAATAGATCCTGCTTCATCGGCTCACCCTGCGGAGTCAAGTAAATAATTTCGCGCTTGGGCAAAATCGGTAATGACTCGACTGCCGCAAAAATTGGATCGGGCTTCATCAACATGCCCACACCGCCACCGTAGGGTTCATCATCAACGCGATGGTGCTTATCGGTGGTGAAATCTCTGGGATTGGTGAGATATACATCGGCAATTCGATTTGCGATCGCTTTACCGAGCAAACTGGACTGCAACGGCGACGTGAAAAATTCGGGAAACAGGGTGACAATATCTATACGCATAAATAAATTCTATAGTAGAGGGCATCTCGCTACGCGCTACTCTCTACTTTGTAAAATCGCGATGCTGTCTGTTGTTGAAACTGAAAAAATAATTTTAGAGCTGGTCAAACCTTTTGATCCTGAAATCGATAGTGAAATTTTGCCATTGTCAAAAGCGCTCAATCGAATTCTTGCCGAAGATATCACGAGTGAACTCGACTTTCCTCACTGGGACAATTCGGCGATGGATGGCTATGCTTTGCGCTATGCCGATTTGGGTGAAGATCTAAAACTTGCGATCGCATCAGATCAAATACCCGCAGGCGTTGCGATCGCCAAATTTTTAAATCAAGGTGAATGTGTCAGGATTTTTACAGGTGGGCTGTTGCCTGTCGGTGCAGATACGATCATCATGCAAGAGGATACAGAACGCACTGATAATTTTTTGTATCTAAAAGTCAAACCGACTCAAGGCGAATATGTGCGTCGCAAAGGTGAATTTATTCAAGCAGGTGCAACTTTGATTAAAGCTGGCACAAAGTTAGGCGCGACAGAAATTGGGGCTTTAGCCTCCGCAAGATGTCAGCAAGTCAAAGTTTATCGTCAACCGAAAATAGCGATTATTTCCACAGGAAATGAATTAGTCAGCCTTGAAAATCCTCAGCCACTTCAGTTAGGGCAAATTATCGATTCCAATTTATATGCCCTATCGACATTGATTGCACAATCAGGCGCGATCGCAATTCCTTTTGGGGCAGTCCGCGACCACAAATCAGAACTTGAATTAATCATGCGACAGGCGATCGCCTCAGCCGATATCGTCATTTCCACAGGTGGCGTTTCGGTTGGTGATTATGACTATATCGAGGAAATACTCGAAAAGATGGGTGCGGATATTCATGTGCGATCAGTTGCGATTAAGCCAGGAAAACCTTTAACTGTCGCTTCCCTTGCACAAGTTCTTAATGTGAATAGAAGTGAGGGTAAACTTCTCTATTTCGGAGTTCCAGGAAATCCTGTTTCGGCAATGATGAGCTTTTGGCGATTTATTCGCGGTGCGATCGCAAAATTAAATGGAGCAAATGCAAGCTACTGGTATCCACAATTTGTCAAAGCTATTACTACGGAGGATTTACACTCACAGGGTAGACGCGAAACTTATCTCTGGGGAACCTTAACTTATCAAAAAGGAAGCCCCATTTTTCAACCTATGAAAAATTATAGTTCTGGGAATCTGATTAGTGCGATCGGGACAAATGCCCTAGCCATAATGCGTGTAAATCAAACCTATGTAACTGCGGGAGACGAAGCGATGATTATGCTAGCCTAATCATAATTTTCTGTCACGTCACTAAATCATTGTTAACTGTATAATTTAGTGGGCATCAGCAAAAAATAACGTTACGAATTTATGTGTCATTGACAACTATCGGTATCAGGCACATGTATGCAAAGTTCTCCTCTAATTTTGTATTGAGCATATTTTGTGGCTACTTGCATCATTGAGGATGTTCTTTTTTATGCCATTGGATAAAAATAATTTAACTAATGAAAACATAGTTGAACTTTTGAGGGAATATAGAATTTCTCCCTCTGAGACTTTGCAGCAACAGCTAGTCGAAATTCATATGGGTTTGATCCGTGAAACAATCGTAGCTTTACCAATCTCATTAATTAGTCAAACAAAGATTGGCGAGCGTCGAGCTGATGATCGCCAAGCCATAAAAGAACGCCGTGTATCTAATCGTAGAGTTGGGGAACGCAGATCGAGCGATCGCGAATTACTCGAAGCGGGTAAACAAGGATTAAAAAAGGCTTTAATCCAATTTAATCCTGATCCAAATTCAAACTTTTCTGAATTTGCGCGATCGCATATTCATCAGCACCTAGAGAATTTTTTGCAAAGACAGGATCTCGACAATCGTAATGAGCCGCAAGAAGCCGAGGAAGCTGATCCGCAAACTACGATTACTCGCAAACAAGAAACTCTAGAAATTTTGCAAGCCTATCGCGCTAATCCATCGATCAAGCTGCGAAATCAACTCGCTAATCTAAATATTGGCTTAGTTCGCCGCGAAGCCTATCATTGGAAAAATCAATGTCAAGAAAGTTTTGAAGACTTGATGCAGGTTGGATCGATTGGTTTAATAAATGCGATCGAGCGCTTTGATGTCAGCAAAGGTAATGCCTTTAGTTCTTTTGCTGTGCCGTATATCAAAGGCGAGATCCAGCATTATTTACGAGATAAAAGCCCGACAGTGAGAATGCCTCGCGCTTGGCTAACAACCTATAACCAAGGCTGCAAAATTATTCGCAATAAACGTACTGAAACTGGACGGGAGCCATCCAGTCAAGAAGTGGCTAACGAGCTAGGTATTACGGTTAATGAATGGTATGACATTAAACTTGCCTGTCAAAACCGATCGCCCATCAGTCTCGATACGCCAATCAATCAAAGCGAAGATAACTCGACATCAATTGGGGATTTGGTTACCGATCACAAATATCAAAGTTTTCAGCTTGCCCAAGAAGATAATATTCGCCTCCAGCAAGCTCTTGATCTATTAGAAGATCGCACCCGTGAGGTAGTTGAGTTTGTATTTCTCAAAGAATTTACTCACCGTGAAGTTGCTGACACTTTAGGGATTAGCGCTGTCACGGTTTCACGACAACTCAAAAAAGGCTTAATCGCCCTCAAAAAGATTTTGGCTACACCGATCGAATAAAAAACAGAACACGGATTAAGCGGATTACCCAGATTGCACGGATTTTTAATCTGTGTAATCTGGGTAATCCCTATAATCCGTGTTCTGACTTTTATGATGAACTAGATAGCAGTAGTAGCTTGCACTCTAGCGCGAGCAAGACTCAAACCTTGCTCAGCTTGAATTTTGCCTTGCTTGTCTTCAGCCTTAATACCAGACAAAGTTTGCTCAGCATCTGCAAGTTTTTTACGTGCTTCTTCAACATTGATCGTGCTGCCCAATTCGCCACTACGAACTAGTACAGTTACTTCGTTTTCTTCAACTTCAGCGAAACCACCCGTAAGAGCGATCGCAGCCCAAGCTTTATCTTTACGAAAACGCAACACGCCTGTTTCCAAAGCCGAAATCAGAGGAGCGTGACCAGTCAAAATACCCAATTGCCCTGAAGCACTAGGCAAAATCACTTCCTCTGCGACAGTGTCCAGAATCGTTTGATCTGGGGCAATTACTTTTACAGTTAGGGTCATGATCTATTTACCAGCTTTAGCTTTCAACTTTTCAGCTTTTTCGATTACTTCTTCGATGTTGCCAACGAGGTAGAACGCTTGCTCAGGAAGCTCATCGAACTCACCCTTAAGGATGCGATCGAAGCCACTGATGCTTTCTTCGAGGGTGACATACTTACCAGGAGAACCTGTAAATACTTCAGCAACGAAGAAAGGCTGAGACAAGAAACGCTCAATACGACGGGCGCGGGCTACAGCCAATTTGTCATCTTCAGAAAGTTCATCTAGACCCAAGATGGCGATGATATCTTGAAGTTCTTTGTAACGCTGAAGAATTGCTTGTACGCCACGAGCAACACGGTAATGTTCGTCACTGACGACACCTGGTTGCAACATCGTTGAGGAAGAATCGAGAGGGTCAACCGCAGGATAAATACCCTTAGAAGCCAAACCACGAGACAACACGGTGGTTGCATCAAGGTGGGCAAATGTGGTTGCAGGTGCGGGGTCAGTCAAGTCATCCGCAGGTACATAAACCGCTTGGACGGAGGTAATCGAACCTTCGGTGGTTGATGTAATGCGCTCTTGTAAAGCACCCATGTCTGTTGCGAGAGTTGGCTGATAGCCTACAGCCGATGGCATCCGACCAAGCAGTGCGGATACTTCCGAACCAGCTTGAGTGAAGCGGAAAATATTGTCGATGAACAACAATACGTCTTGCTTGGATACATCACGGAAATATTCAGCCATGGTCAAAGCAGTCAAGCCCACCCGCATCCGCGCTCCAGGTGGCTCGTTCATTTGACCATAAACAAGAGCGAGGTACTGAAGTACACCCGATTCTTTCATTTCATGATAAAGGTCATTACCTTCGCGGGTACGTTCGCCCACACCACCAAACACCGACACACCAGAATGCTTTTTAGCGATGTTGTTAATTAATTCTTGAATTAATACGGTTTTGCCTACGCCAGCACCACCAAATAGTCCAATTTTGCCACCACGACGATAGGGTGCGAGAAGGTCAATTACCTTAATGCCCGTTTCAAAAGTGGTTGGTTTGGTTTCTAAAGATGTAAATGCAGGGGATGGACGGTGAATCGGGAATTTTTCTTCGGTGACAACGGGACCTAATTCATCAATAGGCTCGCCCAACACGTTAAAAATTCGACCGAGGGTATTAGGTCCAACGGGAACCGTAATCGCTGCGCCTGTATCGGTGACACTCATACCTCTAACGATGCCGTCAGTGGTACTCATGGCTACAGCACGAATTTGATTTCCACCGAGTAACTGTTGAACTTCACAGGTGACATTAATGTCTTGTCCTGCGGAGTTACGACCAGTTACGATCACGGCGTTATAAATTTCGGGGACTTTGCCACTGGGGAATTCGGCATCAACAACAGGACCAATGACCTTTGTGATGCTCCCTACGGATACTTTCTCTGCGGTTGTTACCATGCTTGCTGTTTACTCCAGCCTCTAACTCAGAATCTAAAAAATTTGCAATGAAATGACGTGTAAGAAGACGTATGCAAGAAAATGCAATACATCATCAAAGACCAAACTCTAATGAGTCTAACTTTTTTACACTCAGATATAAAGCTAACCGCTTCTCAAAATATCATTTAATGGGGATCGAAAGATCGTTGGTTTCTTGAAAAGGCTGAGATTTTCTGCTACGAGTCAATTGATTTTGGATATTGCTTCGAGTCTGGATGTTATGGCAAAGATATTTGGCTAGGCGGGGAACTGCGATCGCTAAAACGCATTTAGAAAATAATCTTATAAATAAATTTATTCTGTCGATCCACCTCTTAGGGACTTGCAAGAAATAATAGAACCCAAAGAAAATGGTTCGCCCGCTGCGC
>JAYUSC010000492.1:0-7817 GCA_043755885.1 Pseudanabaena sp.
TACGATACTTGCCCTTGTAACTTGTTCCAAGGGCTTTTTTCTGGTTTTGTTGTTATCCTACTCTGACCATGCTTTTGTCCCGCTTTAAGTTGCTACCCAGAGCTTTATCTCTGCACATTATTTAGCTCGTACTCAACGTACAATTTCATCTGGGCTTATAAAAGTTATTAATGCTCAGGGAATACAGAATATTCCAGGATTTGCAAAAGCAATACTTGAACTTCATGGTTCAGAGAAAGTTTACGTTTTATATGATAATGATGCTTCAAAAGAGCTTTTAGAGCTAATCAGTTGCCTTAAACTTCCAGAATATCAAAATCTTCAAATAGAATATCGTGAATTTGAAGATGCTTTTGATGCTCCAGTACTACACCGATGTTGGGTAGAATATCACAAAGAATGTGGTCGGAACCCTCCACTCAGTTGGTGTGTTGATGCAATTGAGAATCTTAAAAGTCATTGTACTATCAGTGGAGATAAATTTTCCCAATCTTTAAAATCCCTGAATAGTGAGGGTAAAAAGATGACTAAACCTCTATTTGGTCATGCTCTCGGAGCCCATATAAAGTCTGACGAGCTTCCTACAGTAATTGACAAGCTATTCACTTATCTATGTTAAATTGTAACAATAATTTTAATCCGAGATTTGAAAATTAAAAATTATTGGCTTAGTTGGTAAGTTTAGTAAAGTGATCGCATAGCATTTCTAATTGCCACTTATAAATTAGCAATATTTTCAAAATCAGATAGATTGTGCGTTAACAGAGTTGCCCCTTTAGCAATAGCGATCACGACATTTTTTAGATCCATCGTGACCAATCTTGGATATTCAGAGCGAAGTTATTAAAAAGGGACATATTCGACTATTTCTACCTTAATCAACTTCTAATTTTTGAGGCGATCGCTTTTGTCAACAAGACGATGTTAGCGATCGCAATTGATGATGACAAACTGCGATCAGCTAAACTAAAACATGACATTAACCTGAGAGCATAGATTCAAAACTATGAATACAAAATTAGTAGAATCCTTAGCCCAAGTCATCGAATCCCTTGCACCAGATGAATATGCCCTATTGCACGAAAAACTAAAATCTCGCGCAATCCAGAAAACCATCGGCGTATGTGGAGGTCATGCCAGAATCCGTAATACCCGCATCCCCGTTTGGACAATCATCTCACTCCAACAGCAAGGAGCCGACACCCTAGAACTTTTACGAAACTTCCCCTCATTAACCGTAGACGATCTTCGCAACACCCGATTCTATTACACTACACATCAAGAAGAAATCGATCGCGCGATCGCCTCTCATCAATACGAGCAAGAGGAAGCGATCGCCTAATTCGTATCCAAAAGCAAAATCAGCCCAAGTCCAGTACACCAGTATTTATCATTCGAGAATACTAAGAGGTATTTTACGATCGCAGATTCCCGCCTCACTCAACTTTTGTCTCAAAGGCTCTGTTTGCGATCGCGCTTGTCTAGATTTATCCAGCTTGTCTAATTTTTAGTGATATTTTTAAGATGTAGATAGTTGTAATTGCGATCGCTATATCGCATTTGCTTCCGATGGCTACAAGAGAATGCTTATGATGCAGAAATCATTGACTATCATGATTGATAGCCATAAATTATTTGTTAAACCATTAGACTTTTGCCATAACCAATCATGCAACAACTACACTTAACGCCTATTCACCCTGGAAAAGTTTTACAGGATGAACTAGAAGAAATTAATATCTCCTCTGAAGCCTTAGCTAACCATATAGAAATACCACCCAGCATCATTCACGATATTTGTGAAGGTAAGAAGGATATTAACGCACTACTAGCCATGAAACTATCTCGTGCATTGGGAGCAAGCCCTCAATTTTGGTTAAATCTTCAAAATAATTGGGAGATTAGCCAGATTAAAGAATCCGAATATCAAAATATCCACTCAATCGCCGCTTAATTGCGATCGCCTCTTTATAAATGAACAGAAATGCGACATCCACAGACCGATGAAATCATGAACGAATTGCGCGATCGCATGATTGACACATATAGCGATCGGTTAATAGCGATTGTCCTATTTGGTTCACAAGCACGAGGTGATGCAACCTCCGACTCAGATTTTGATATCTTAATCGTACTCAAAGATCCAGTAAAAACAGGCAAAGAGATAGAACGTACAGGCTACTTTCTAAGTCCACTTTGCCTAAAATACAACGTAGTCATCTGCAACCTATTTCTCTCAGTAACCCGCTTTGAGAACGAACAGACAATGCTCATGCAAAATATAACCAAAGAAGGAATTTATTTCTATGATCAAAGAGCAGCAATTTCTAGCGCAAAAAGCTCACGACAGCCTACGCGCCGCTAAACTACTAGAAGCCGAAGGACTAGCAGATTTTGCCGTCTCTCGTGCTTACTATGCAATGTTTTACATAGCCGAAGCCTTTCTATTAGAAGAGAATCTAAGTTTTAGTAAACACTCCGCCGTAATTAGCAAATTTGGTGAATATTTCGTCCGTACAGATAAAATTCCCAGCAAATATCATCGTTATCTAATTGATGCTGAACAAATGCGCCTAAAAGGAGATTACGATCGCACAGAAAGACTAGAATCTGAAGATGCAAAGCTAGTGATTGAGAGAGCAGAAGAGTTTTTAGGGTTATTAACGTATTTATAGATTTAAGAGAATCACCCATAATGCATATTCATCAAACCAAGTGAGAGCCTCTACCAAAGAGCGATCCTTATTGTTTTGTATTGTTGCGATTTTATATTGTTTTTTAGTGATATTTTCAAGGTGTAGGTAGTTGTAATTGCGATCGCGCCATATGACCTATGAAATTATGAACGAATTTTGCGATTTTTCTTTAGCTAATAAATTTTGCTAAACTAGGAGTGACTTTATCGCGAGAACAAAAATGACTACTTTAGAAATAGCGATCGCCAAAATCAAGCAACTACCTGCTGAGCAACGGAACGAAGTTATTAGATTTATTGAGTTTTTGGAGTTTAAAGTTAGCAAACCTGCTCAGAGCCAAAAACAAATAAACACTGAAAAGAGAGAACTTTCTTTTTCTGAGGCAGCCAAAGACTTCATTGGGTGTTTAGATAGCAATCTCGAAGATTTATCTTATAACCCTAAATACATGGAAGGCTTCGGTAAATAATGCAAAAAAGCATCATTGTTGATACAGGCATTTTGGTAGCTTTCTTGATGCCTAGCGATAAACATCATCAATGGTCTATTGCATCTTTAAAAAATGTTCAATATCCGATTTTGACCTGTGAACCAGTATTAACTGAAGCCTGTTTTCTGTTGCAAAGAATCCATTCAGGACGTAAAAAGGTTTTACAGCTAGTCAGTCAAGGATATATTGAAATTCCTTTTTGTTTGAGTGTCGAAGTTGAAGCAATTGAAATACTAATGCAGCGTTATCAATCTGTACCGATGTCTCTAGCAGATGCCTGTCTAGTGAGAATGTCAGAAATTCATGGAGAAACCTTAGTCATGACTCTAGATAGTGATTTCAGGATCTATAGGAAGAATCGCAATCAAGAAATTCCCGTGATTATGCCTGATTTGGAATGATAAATAAGAGGGAAAATATGCGACATCCACAGACCGATGAAATCATGAACGAATTTTGCGATCGCATGATAGAGAACAGCCCTCCACGCGCAGCGCGTGGAGGGCTGTCTTAAAAGCCCATTACTTTGGCGACGCTAGTAATGTCTGGGGCGATGCCTTTGTGTAGCTTCGATTCGGCACAGGCGATCGCAGTGTCAGGATCTTTAATGCCATTACCTGTCAGCACACAGACAATCGTTGCGCCTGAAGGAATTTGATCGCTGACCTTCAGCAAACCAGCCACCGAAGCAGCACTTGCAGGTTCACAGAATACGCCCTCTTCACTGGCTAAGAACTTGTAAGCCGACAAAATCTCGACATCAGTGACGCTATGAAAAGCACCGCCGCTTTCTTCTCGTACCTTGAGCGCTTTTTCCCAATTAGCAGGATTGCCGATCCTGATCGCCGTGGCGATCGTTTCAGGATTTTCAAAAATCTCACCAGTGACTAATGGCGCTGATCCCGCAGCTTGGAATCCCATCATGCGAGGCAACTTTGTCGATTTACCTAATGCATGATATTGCGAAAATCCCATCCAATAAGCCGTGATATTTCCTGCATTACCCATCGGGATGCAGAGCCAATCGGGAGCATCACCGATCGCTTCGACTAGTTCAAAGGCGGCTGTTTTCTGCCCTTCAAGACGATAGGGATTGACTGAGTTAACGAGCGTAATCGGGAATTTTTCGGATATTTCCCTCACAATTTCCAGAGCTTGGTCAAAGTTGCCATCGATCGCAATTACTTCAGCGCCATAAATTAGGGCTTGACTCAATTTACCGATCGCAATTTTGCCGTCAGGAATCAATACAAAAGCCTTAAGGCCACCGCGCTTAGCATAGGCGGCTGCGGCTGCCGAGGTATTGCCTGTACTGGCACAAATCACGGCTTCCGAGCCAGCCTCTTTTGCCTTAGAGATCGCCATAGTCATACCGCGATCTTTGAAGCTGCCCGTAGGATTGAGTCCGTCATATTTGAGCAAGACTTTGATATTGCGCCCAAGCCTCTGGCTCAGTGCGATCGCAGGAATTAATGGAGTATTGCCTTCATGCAAAGTTACGATCGGGGTCTGGTCGGTAACTGGCAAATAATCCGCATAGCGACATATCAGTCCTGGCCAACCATGATGAACTTTCGGGGCAGTGTAAAGATCGAGACTTGTATCAACCACGCTTTCTTAGTGTTTATAAAAACTATCAATTAATAAATCTTAGTTTAGCCCCTGTTTAGCCTTTAGTTAAAGCGATCGCCAAAATATCCATTTAGCGGTTTGACAAATCACAATAAGTACCTCGGCATAAGTATAAAACCAAAACCAAAATCTGCACCGCACGCGCAGCGTGCGGTGCAGATTTTGGTTTTATATTCAATTGTGACTAAGCTACTTACAAGCTAAATTATGGTTGATATTCTGGCTTTTCATGTTCAACTACAAACACATTGGAGTAAAGGTGGGCCACAATCTCCTGACCTTGCTGTGTCAGCGATAGATAATACAGAGCATCTTTAACAAATGGATATACGCTTGTCCAATAAAATTTAGGATAGTTGCGGCGCAAGTCCCCTGGGTGAGCATAGCCAAGCGCGGTATTTACGCCAGTTTCTTCAAACTCATAAAATAAAGCCCCTATTTTTTTGAGATAGCGGGGATCGCTGAGTTGTCCGATCAAATCTGCCGATCGCACCAAGCCTGCAAAATGCGTCGTATCTTGATGGTCGCCAGTTTTCGGCACAGGAAATCTGGTCAACTCAATATTTCGACAAACTTTCTCAGCCTTAATTAAAGCGTGATTGGCAAAGCGCTGATTCACAAATAATTTAGCGCGATCGACATGGTATGGCGTTAATCCTGCATCAGAGGCTCCAGCAGGTAACTCCACCATCGCATCACCGATCCCTGTAGCAAACTTGCCGCCCCCATCTTGGAGACAAACTCCTTTGACATAGCCAATGTCATGACAGACAAGAGAAATAATGTAATGCAACCAATCTTCAGGCGAGACTCGTCCTTCGCGAATATGCTTGCCGCGCAAGATTTCTTGCCCAACTAACGTGACTAAGATCGTATGTTCGACGTTGTGGTAGAGCGCGTCGCTATTAGCAATATTTTCCAGAGCCATGTTGCCAGCCCAGCCGATGATATCTTCATAGTCATGCAGATATCCGCCATAGGTACGGCGATAACCTAGCTTTAGTTGTTCGACAAAGTTAGCAATCAGTAGTTCAGTTGCATTAAACATATATCTTCAAGTACCGATGTAAAGCCAAAATCCAATCTAAATAATAAGTCTAACTCTTATTTTTGGTGCGATTGTCTATAAAAATCTCTGAAAATTAAAAAGTCATCGTCAGTTGACACTTTACACCTCCTGATTTTTTAAGTTGCAGCAAAAAGGTACTATACGGGAAATGTAGTTGAGGTAGTATTATGGGGTTGATCAATCTTATTTCTAAATATTAAATATGCTTAATCGCTTCGCTGGTAGTTTGTTATTGCCTATATCCATTGCATTGGCATTAGCTTCATGTCAGCAGCCTACTGCAACAACAACATCTTCTCCTTCGCCGTCAGTAGCTGCTTCAGCTAACGCCAAGCCATCTGAATCACCTAAGCCATCCGAATCACCTAAGGCTGATGCTTCACCTAAAGCCGATGCTCCTAAAGCTGATGCTCCTAAAGGAGATGCTGCTCCTTCTTCGGGGAAAACTAAAGATATTGATGCCATGATCAAAGAAAATGCTGAGTACAAGGAAATGTATCAAGCAACTGATGGTATCAAGTACATCGGTTTAGTTGAGACAGAAACATGTAAAGCCTTAGATTCAGGTGTTCCCTTCCCGACTCTGATCGATGCTCTTGAAAAAGAATTTGACAAGCAGGGTGGCTCCATGCCCGCCGATAAACTCACCAAATTGAAAGAGTATACGGGCTTTGTTGTCGGTGCTAGTGTGGTAATTTCTTGCCCTCAACACAAAGACAAGATTAAATAACTCTCCTCTTATTTAACCCCCAAAAAGAAAGACAGCACTGTGCGCTGTCTTTCTTTTTGGGGGTAAATAAAGAACCAATTTTTTGTAGCGCGGCTTTGCCGCGCTACAAAAATAAGTCTCCATAATCAAATATATGAAATCTGGCTATACCCTTCCTGTATTTGCGATCGCGGCTGCCAAAGCCGCAATTTTTGCCATACTCAAAAAAAACTCATCTTCTATAGAACTTGATTTATTAGAGTCTGGTTCAGGTGCAGTGGAAATCGTGCAAAGTGCAATTATTGATGAAAATACAGCTATTGCGATCGCAATTAGTGACCCAGGTGATAATCTCGATCTGACCGCAGGAACACCTGTCTGGGTATGGGTAAAATTAGAATCTTTAGGTACAGAGCGCCTAATTTTAGAAGCAGGGGAAGGCTTAGGACGAACTATTAGCGGAGAGCCAGCAATCTATCAATTAGCGCGAGATCTAGCAGAAGTTAATCTGTTACCGTTACTAGCAGAGCATGTCACCGCAAGAATTAGATTTATTTTGCCAGAAGGGAGAGCTTTGGCTAAACGCACTTCCAATGCGGCTTTTGGCATTCTTGAGGGATTATCATTATTAGGAACTTCGGCAATATCAAAACCGCTCTCTGTCGAAGATAAACTCGCCGAGTTTCGTGCAGATTTACGCACTAAAGCGGCTAATTCCCATGAAATAGCATTTTACATCGGTGCAAATGGCTATCAAGTCGCTCAAAATCTAGGCTTTCAAACTTCGCAATTAGTTCAAACTGCCAATTGGGTCGGAGCGATGTTAGTGGAAGCGGCGCTTTTAGGTGTGACTTCGATTACTCTGGTTGGCTATCATGGCAAATTATTAAAACTAGCAGGTGGAATTTTTAATACTTCTAGTCATTTAGCTGATGCCAGAGTTGATATTTTAGTTAGAGCCGCCGTGCATCAAAATTTACCGATCGCATTAATCCAAGAAATCGAAAGCTTACCCACTGCCGAAGCTATTCATAAATTATTAGTTGAGCATAACTGCGATCGCGTAATTTTTGAGTACCTCACCGATCAAATTACGCAACGGGCGACAGCCTATGTGCAGAAGTACACAGATCTGAAAATTGAGATTAAAACTATTTTGTGCGATCGCTTAGGGCAGTTAGTTGTTTAAGATAAGTGTTTGTTTCCCGCCTTCGGCGGGAA
>JAYUSC010000493.1:0-3291 GCA_043755885.1 Pseudanabaena sp.
TTTTGAAAATGTTGTGATTTCGGATTCGATCGCTTCTGGCATTTTCAAGCCGTAGTAGCCTGCGGGGTTGGGGTATGTCATGGGGTTACGCCTCAATAATTGTGTCGAGTTTTTTCAGAAAGTCAGAATTAGAAAAGCAATAGCGAAAAGCTTCTTCGGCAATATCGCTATTACTTAGATTGTGTTTAGCAGCAAGCACTCTAAGGTCTTTGGCTAAGTTTCGTTCGATAGTAATTTGGGTTTTCGTTTTAGTCATAGTTACCTTGGAAAAAATGAAAGTTACCTTGGAAAACAACCTAGCATGATAACGACTAACTTGCAAGTATTCCAAGCAACCTTTCAAGCTACCCGTGTTAATCTAGTTGCAAGCTACCTTGCATAAAACATGAACCTAGAAGCTAGAGAAAGACTTGCTTTTCTGGTAAAACAAGCCAGAGGCAACTTATCAAAATCCGCTTTTGCCGATCTCTTAGGTGTAAGTCACACCTCAGTGTCTTCATGGGAAAAAGGGACATATATGCCTGATGTCAAAAGCCTTTTGCGGATATCGGAACGAGTAGGTATGACAGTTGAAGAGTTTGTCTATTCCGTAGAGGGCAAACCAAGGGAAAAAAGTTTCGATCAAATGGTAGACAAAATAAAGTCACTGCCATTAAAGCAACTTGCCTTGATTGATAGGGCTGTGAGTGATCGGCTAGTTGCGATCGCCGAGGGTGTAGGTAGATAATTTAAGTAAATATCTCAAGAAAAATTATGTCTATATGGATGCCAAAGGGAATTAGCTGGCTACGAACAATCTTGTTAGTTCTTATTGCAACAGCAACAGGATTTTTGGTAAGTGGTTTAGATAATCTGCCTAAGAATGTATATTTAGCCTCTCAAATTCCCAGCCTGTTTTTAATAATTTTGGCGATCGTGATACTCATCCCATGTGTTGCCTATGCCTATATTCACTGTTGGCTTTTAGGAAATAAACCCGATGGATGGGCTAAGAAAATACCATCACCATTAAGTATCAAAGAAGCAGCTTTGACTTATGTAATAACTTATTTTGGTTTGTTAATAACCTTAGTTATTACATCACCATTTGCTCCAGACTTCTCTCGCTACGAGGTCTACAGGTATAGAGAAGAGCTAGAAAGATTTTATTTTATAGTTAGTTTTAGTTGGTTTGCAGTCAGCCTGTATATGTTTCATGGTTACGACATCATCAGTAAAGCACTATCAAATAAATCTGATGACAAAGCCAAGTCTGAACCAGCAAATAACAAAGTAAATTCTGTAGATCGAGATTTAATTAACCTCAAAAATAAGGCTGGTATTCATTTCAAAGAGCCACCTAAGCAATAGCGTTACACAATTAAAACCCTATCAAAATCGTTAGCCAAGGAGACAAATAAAATGTCACAGGAAGATTTTCAGCAACAGGTCATTAGGAAATTTGAAGAGTATGAAGAGTTTCAAAAACAAGCATTGCAAAAGATTGCAGAGTTAAAGATCGACATTGACGATCGCTTTACTAAATTGGATTTTGATATCAAAGAAGCAAATATCCGCCTCGATGCTTACCAGAAATCATCAGGTCAAGTCATAAACCTAGCCTTTGGATTGATTGCTAGTGCGACCGTCATCACAGTGGTATCCGCAGTTTTCAAAAGATAGTAACCACACCACACAAGAAAGGCGATCGCAATATCTGCGATCGCCTTTCTTTGTTCTTGGTTATTTTGTTGGAGGTGAAGTACGACAATTATAGTTTGTTTTATGCGATCGGCTTGAATATAATAGCGTTACCCTATTGCAAACATAACAGGGTAACGCTATTATGTTGTAGTGATTTCAATAAAAAAGTGTAACTCATGTCTCAGGAAGATTTTCAACAGTATGTAGTTAGAAAGTTTGAAGAAATCGATAAGAGGTTTGACAAACTAGACTCTGAAATTAATGAAGCCAATGTAAGGATCGATGCTTACCAAAAATCATCTACTCAAGTTGTTAACCTAGCCTTTGGGTTAATCAGCGCGGCGGCCGCCGTTGTGATTTTGTCACCAGCCGTCAAGTCTCTTAGCGAGTTTTTCTTAAGTAAATAATCCCAACATAACAGCGTTACCCTATTAGTCAAACAATAAGGTAACGCTGTTAAAATACTTATACTATCTTGGTTTTATATTATTATGAATCTCTCACTTAAAAAAGCTCCTCCCAATCCCAACGGAAACCCCAACTTTAGAAGACAATGGGACAATCTTGGCGAGACACATCCTGTCAAATTGCCAAGAGAATTACACTCACTTTTCAGAGACTTAGCAACAGCTCTTAACTCAGGCAAAATTACAATTACTGACTTAGAAGATATCGGTAAACCTAATTTAACCATTGTCCCTACTCCCGACAGCTCAAACTCTGAGTTAGTCGAAAAACTTGAAGAATTTGAGGAATTGCAAAAACAAGCATGGGGCAAATTCGGAAGACAGACAGGAGTATTTAACAGCAATTCACCACGCTGGACAAAGTACAACGAGTTCAAAGCATGGCTAGCTAACCAGCTACCGTAATCAATTACGACACCAAAAAAAGGAGAAGCGGCGCATCGCGCCGCTTCTCCTTTTTTGTTTGGTGTGGTATCTACATTTATATTTTAGTGATCGCATTACCGCACAAAGAACGAAGCCCAAAGCATTTTCAAGCCGCCCAACAGCATAGACAATGCAAACGAGCCAATAAACCAATCAGCGAAATCCATATCAGGCAAGTTTTTCACGATAGGCTTCAACAGCCAGTACCCAACGGCGACTCCACAAAACCCCAAAAGCAATAAAAGTATTTTCATGATTTAACTCTCAGATAAACATTTAATAAAGGCTGCAAACCCATAAGTGACAGTTGGAATAGCAAACCACTTACAGTCATCGCTAAAACGTAAGGCAGTACGCTCCAGACACACCAGAGAAAAAGTAGGAGCGATGCGATCGCAGGAATTAGAAATAGCGATCGCAAATAAGTAAACGCAGATTTTGGTTGAGCAGGTTTTAATTGCATAGTTAACGCGCTAAAAATTCTAAAGTTTCTGAATCACCAAAGATATACTTATCTAGCGAAACGACTAGCAAAGTTTGAATGTTGCTGTAGTATCCTGAGAGAGAGAACAGCAGTTAGCTAACAATTTCGAGCATGAGGTAAATCTTTTATGATTGTGACTCAAGGACATCAAAAACTTTTCACCCTGCTTGTACCTCTGCGAGAATATTTTCAGCAGGAATATCAAACTCGTCTCGATCGCCTTATTTTGTT
>JAYUSC010000494.1:0-3290 GCA_043755885.1 Pseudanabaena sp.
GCGCAAAAGAGAGCAGTATTGCCGCGCCAAAGCAACTGAATCAATCATTGTCATTGCTGTTAATGTGGCTTTGTCTATTGCCGCGATCGTCGCGATCGCTAAACTACTCCCCTACCAATCCTCCCAAAAAGATCGTCTCGATGAGCTTACAACAGAGGTAAACTCAACCGAACAACGAGTAAATGGGTTACGCGAAAAACTACCCCAAACTTTAAATTCTGGCAAGTCTCAAGAAATGTTATTGAGAAAGCAAGGCTGGATCAAAAACAATCAAATGACGATTAAACTACTTGATCCGTCGGAAGTCGCCTCACCAAATACTGACACTGATGAGGTAATGCCCACTACCACCACCACTGCTCAAAAGTCTAACAATCGGTAAATAAATAAAAGGCGGTGCTTCGCACCGCCTTTTATTTATCTAATTCAATCAGCCGAATTGCCAATAGAATTTCAGCTAATGTTCTTTGCCAAGCGTAATACCAACCCGCCCAGCCATCCAAAATTCCACCTTTAAGAATCAGGCAGTAAAGCAAAATCACAATTGGCGCGATTATTTTTTGCTTGCGAAGGCGATCGCCAAAACTTAATTCACTGTTTGGTGTCGCCAGTAATTTCTTGGCTTCAATTAATAAGTAACGATCTTGCGCCCAAAGCCAACGACTTAATGATTTGCGATCATCGTGATCAATATAAGCATGAAGATTGCCAGATTTCCCATTCACTTGCAGCAATTGTGTATGTCCATCGTCTACATATATAGATTTATCTTTGCGAAATAGAACTTGACGAGGTGGCAACAAAGTCGCTCTTAAGGGCTTCCCAAACACACAATATCGAAATCGGGCAAAATATCCATCCAGCACTTTGAATTTTTTATCTTCAATTGTTGACTGGATTTCTTTAATTAATTCTTCCGACAATACATAATCTGCATCGAGCGCAAGTACCCATTTAGAATCGACATGTTTTAACCCATAGTTCCATTGAGCTGTATGCGTATCAAACTCACGTTGCCAGACTTCTACTTGTGGATAACTATTCAAAATCTCTAGAGTAGCGTCATCACTAAAACTATCAATTACAACGATTCTTTTAGCCCATGTTAATCGCTCTAATGTCCTTCCAATATTTGCAGATTCATTATAAGTGAGAATTAATGGAGTAATTTGTTCTAGCATCTTGATGGCGCTGCGTAATATCGATGGCAAAACGCTGAGAGGAGCAAAAGAAGCAGGGAATTCGCGCAGTCTAATTCATATGGTGAGTGTGTGTCCAGCATCACAACATTTGGTACTGGGTCAGAAAAAAGTCGGCGAGAAATCGAATGAAATAACTGCGATTCCAGCATTGCTAAAATTGGACTTCATACAAATAGCGATCGCATTTTTGGTACGGTATTAATCAAGGGAAGGTGTGAAGCACCTTTCCTTGATTTGGATTTTATGTAATTCCCTGCAAAGCTTGGATAGCTTGCTGGGTGCGCTTAATCCATTCCGCATCACGATTCTCTTCGTAGAGCTTTAAGGCTTCTTGATAAGAGCGAATCGCGTTACTGACTTCACCCTTTAGCGTATATAAAGCACCTAGTCCAAAATGGGCTTTAGCAAAAGTGGGACTTAAAGATAGAGCTTTGAAATAAGCTGTCTGAGCTTCACCGAGTCGTCCGCGATCGGCATAGGCAAGTCCCAAACTGGTGTAGTCCACCCACAAATCTTCTTTACCGATCGCAATAGTTTTCTGGAAAGCATCGATCGCCTCATCACTATTGCCTTGAGAACGCAATAAATTGCCAAGATTACTATAAGCAACCGCATTCTTAGTATCGATCTCCACCGCCTGACGAAATGAAGTAATTGCCTCAGCGTTACGGTTTTGATCAGATAGAACTCGACCAAGATTATTGTAAGCCGCCGCATATCGAGGATTAATGGCAATCGATTTCTCGTAGGCTGCGATCGCACCTTCGAGATCGCCTTGCCGACGCAGAGCCAGTCCTAAACCATTGAAAGTACTAGCCACCTTTGGATTGATTTCGGTACTGCGCTTAAAGGCTGCCGCCGCTTCAGGAATATTTCCCTCGCGTAACAGAGCGCTACCTAGAGCCGCATAAACATCGGCATTGCGAGGATCTTGTTCTGATGCTTTACGGAAAGTCGCGATCGCATTTGGGCGATCGTCGATTTGATTGTATGCCAAGCCAAGGTTGTAATAAACATTCGGGAAATTAGGATCAATCGTAGTTACTCGTTTATAAGCATCGATCGATCCTGCATAGTCACGATCTTCATACAGCGAGATTCCCAGTGCAAAATGGGCGACTGCATACTGGGGCGCAAGTTCGAGCGCCTTACGAAAAGAGGCGATCGCCTCTTGACGATTGCCTTGCCGACGCAGCACTGTGCCTAGACCATTATGGGCAAGGGCATATTTAGGATCAAACTCGAGCGCCTTGCGAAAAGATGCGATCGCCCCCTGAATATTATTTTTGCGTTCATGAGCTAGCCCCAAATTGTAATAAACAGGAGCAAGGTTAGTATCGGCTTTGCTAAGCTGCACAAACTGGTTGTAAGCATCGATCGCACCATTGGCATCACCTTTTTGATAGAGGGCAATCCCCAAACCGTAATAGGCAGGCGTATAGCTTTTATCGATTAAAATTGCTTGGCGATGAGATTCGATTGCACCTTGGATATCCCCCTTTTGGCGCAAAGTCACACCCAAACCATAGTAAGCAGGTACTAACTTTGGACTCGCTGCGATCGCTTGGCGATAGAGAACAATAGCGCGATCGAGTTGATTTTGCTCTCGCAGCGAGTTAGCGCGTTCAACTAGCTTGAGTGGTGTATTGGCAAGTGGATCACTCTGAGAAATTTTTTGAGTAATCTCATTTGCAGGAGTAAGTGATGATTGGGCTAAGGCGATCGGGTCAAGAGCAGGAGCGAGACTGCATATTAGCGGGATAAATCCTACTAGCGCGATCTTCGTAAGTGCGGTTTTGATCATAGTTAGTATTGCTTTTAGCTTGTTTCTGCCAGCAAAAAGTTATGCGTTGGTAAAGCAGAAATGAGAATGAGCAGTAGATTTATAGATTTACAAATTAGAAAAACAAACGAATTTGAAGAGCTAAGTCTTGATCGAACACACCACACCAATGACTTTAGCAAGGAAACCTGTCAAATTGCATATATTAATTATCTATCGTATTGGTAATGTCGCCTAAAGCTGATCCGTAAATCGGCGTAAACAGCGCTGAAATGTATACCGATCGCTACGCGATCGGTATACAT
>JAYUSC010000495.1:0-3279 GCA_043755885.1 Pseudanabaena sp.
AGAACAATGCAGTAGAACCGCATAGATTTAATTGTCAAGGTTCAGCTTTTTTGTACCGCTAGGCACTGGGTTTTTTATGTGGTTGATTACCCTTGCCACAAAATATAATATAACATAGACAAGGCGGTTGAAACCGCCGTTCGCTTACATCTCAGCGCTAAAGCGCAGAGCTTTTCGCTTATCGTGTACTTTTTGTAAGCTAGTAGCGATCGCTACCAAATTAGCTTATGTCTTGACGCTTACTAATACCAGTTTAAAAATAGCGTTAGCTATTTCTAAATTTTAAATCACAGAGAGGAGTTGGAAAGTATATGGTGTATACCCCTTTGATTGGTTTCACTCTATTTGTTACCCTATTTTTAGGAGCAGCATTTACCCTAAGTTATTTCTGGTGGGCTGATCGCTACAAAACGCCAGAAGTCATTGCTGCCGAAGTGATGCAGTTTTCGGAGCAATTGACCAGCGCCTTGTCAGTTTTTGCCGTTGGAATGTTCGCCTTTGGCATCACGCTAATCTTTCTGAATTTTTCGATCAAATAAAAAAGGGGCGTGCATAGCACGCCCCTTTTTTATAAAAAGCCTACGGCTCCACCCAGCAAAACGCTCATCAAAGCGATCGCAACAGGATGAATCACAAAAGCCCAAATACTCGGGATTTTGATCCCTTCACAAAGCGGAAATACTAAACTTGCGATCGCAACATTAATTAACAAGAAGCAAATTGCCCAGAGAGGAATCCATCGCAAATTTAATCCTACTAATGCAATCCACACAAAAATATTTGCGATCGCAACTAGCCCTACGCCCTGCACCCATGCTTTGCCAGATTCAATTGGGTGATTGGGAGACATCCATACCAGCCCCATCCATGTTAGGGCTGCCAACAAACCACATGCGATCGCATCGAAAAAAAAGTGCATATATTTTTGCGTCTCGCTAGTAATTTCTCGTTAAGATAATTGTGTAGCGCGAAGCGCTACACAATTATCTTAATTTTTATTCGATTTTGGCAGGAATACCTTGACGGCGTAACTGCTCAATTCGTTGTTGAGCCGCATTAGCATCTCGATAAGAGCCAACCTGAACTTGTCCATCACTAGGGCGCACATAAGCATCTCGCTCAACTTTCTGGGCGCTTGCTGCATAGCTATTCTCAACAACGACCCGATAGCTGCTACTTGGAGCAGGAGCTGCTGCCGAGGATAAAGGTGCAGCATACTTCACAGCCGTATTGTTACGAGGAGTAACATAAACAGTCGTCGGCGCAGAATTTGTATCAGTACGACTTGTGGCTGTCGGGCGTAGAGCGGGTGAATTATAGGAGGGCGCAGGAGCCGAATCGTAATTTCTGCTAGGAGAACTATAGCTGCGCTCCGCAGGTGCTGGTGCTAAAGCAGTAGGTAGTGGGGCAACTGAAATAGATGGGAATGCTGCCGATGGCACAGTTTTCAAGGGTGTACTAGGAACAAAAGCGCTACTTGGTGCGAATAAATCTGATGACTTTGTTGATGAATTAGTTAATGGATTTTTGGGTGCGATCGCAGGATTGGTTAAAGACTTATTACTATTTACTGATGCATTTTTATCACCAGCAAAAGGCACAAAAGACAATCCCGTATCATTCGCTTTCTGCTGCTGATTTTGTAAATTAATATCCCTACCTAAATCTGAATTTTTGGCATCGGTTTTGCCATCATTTTGGGCAGCTTTTGGACGTGATTCAGGCTTGAAAAGTTTCATCACTCCAGACGGATCGACCATCAGATAGCCGATCGCCGCACTAGAGAAGAGTAACAATAACAGTGAAATAATTCCCACAGGATTCATTAAACTGCGTAAGGCTCCTTTTTCATTTGGCGAATTAGGAATCGGGTATCCAGAATCTTGATCAACATTGTCCTGAGAGGAATCTGCATAATCATTGGCAAAGCTCTGTAAAATATCATCATCATCGGGTTCAGGGACTCTTGCCATCGTCGGCGAAGTAAGTCCACTAATGGTTGCCCCACCATACCCATTCATGTCTTGAGCATAGGGAAAATCTTGCTCAAAGCCATTACCATTAAAACTTTCAAGACTTTGGAGAGATTCTAGTCCTTTAAAGTTATGTAACTCAGCTCCCGAAATATTAATCGATGGATTTGCTGGAAATCCTGTCCCCATTGGTGGCATTGCAGGCATTTGAATTGTCTGCCGATCGCTAGTAGTTGGATCAGCAATTGGGGCGATCGGTGAGAGCGCGTCAGACAAACTTGGCGATGTCCAGATCGACTGAGTTGAGACCGCACGGGGTCGAAAAGGATTGAGGTATGAGATGGTTTGACCATTATCTTGCCAATGGCGATAACGATCTAGCTCATCATTGAGGCTCGCATCCAAACCAGCCAACGCTGTTTGCAAGACTGAAGACTGAGCGATCGCAGGCAAAAAATCAGTCTCTGCGTTAGTACCCTTTGGGTTGTATGTTCTGGAAATAGTTGGAGAGATGGTGGAACTCAATGTTTGCATGATCTTTACCTCAGGCAGTAACGGCGGTTTGGGCTAGGTAAATGTCTCGGATATCTTCGGGAAGGGCTTCCTCTAGGGCGTGATAAGCCTTGACTAGAAGCTGTTTAACATCACTAGCAGAGATGTTCTCGCCTTCAGCATGTAAGTAGGCCGCGATGCGCGTATGGCTCCACTGAAAAGTTTGAGACAACAATAGTATCAGACGTAGGTTGCCCGCCATTTGATTTAGCGCTTGATTAAGGTAGCACCAAAATACAGGCGGCGTATCTTTAAGTGAGTATTGGATCTCTTCAACAGGTGGGACTTCAGCACGATTAATCATCATCGCCGCAATATTAATCAGCCAACTCTGCAAGGATAGGCGCGGCGTATTCGCTCGCAAGTCTAGCACTCGCATCTCGTGGTAGATATATTCCCAAGTTTTTACAAATAAGTAGTCTGATTGCACTGGCGATCTTGTGGCAGTACCAATTAAGGTATACAGCACTTGTCCATAGCGACAAAAAATCGCGGCAAAAAATTGACCCTCTTCAGGATGTCTTTGAAATAGCGTCACGAGTTCGCGATCGCTCTTCTGGAAAAGCGCCTGAATCTTAGGGTGATGAATTTCGGGAAGGGGGGGAAGCTTCACGGTCACGGCTATTGCTAGCTCACTTTTTTAGTTTTCAAATTTGATGCACACATACTAGCAGCAAAGTATGATAATGCAACCCGTAGTTCGTACTAATTGTTTTCCATAAACCCAAAAGATAAGTGGCGGCGCGAAGCGCCG
>JAYUSC010000496.1:0-3276 GCA_043755885.1 Pseudanabaena sp.
CACATCATCGCCACAAATCAAACAATGTTCATAGAACCATGACAGAGAATCTTCTTCAACTTCTTCAGGGAGTATTTAACGGCATCAGTACAGGTTCGGTTTTGTTGCTAGCTGCACTAGGACTGGCGATCGTCTTTGGGCTGATGGGCGTAATCAATATGGCTCATGGCGAACTGATGATGTTTGGAGCCTATACAACTTTCCTTGTGCAGAATGGCTTCAAAAAGTTAGGAGAGCCTTGGACAAATTTTTATGTTTTTGCCGCTCTGATTGCCGCTTTTTTGGTGACCGCAGGGATCGGATTTCTCTTAGAAAAAGGAGTGATTCGACATCTATATGGACGACCACTGGAGACGCTGTTGGCAACTTGGGGCGTGAGCTTGATCTTTCAGCAATTCGTCCGCAGTGTTAACTGGGTGATTTTAGCTGGGCTAATAATTTTTAGCATCTTGTATTTTGGTGGTGTTTGGTTTCTCCAGAAAAGACCAAATTGGGATGTAATTCGGAATTGGGCGATCGCAATTTTATTACCACTTTCCCTAGCTATCTCAGGAACTGTCGCCGTATTCATGGCGCAGACCTATAAAATGGCGGTGACTCAACCTTGGTTTGGAGCGCAAAATGTAAGTGTAACTGAACCAAAATGGCTTAGTGGCAGTTTGGCAGTTGGCTCTTTACAGTTGCCCCGCGTGCGTCTATTTATCATTGTGTTGACGATTATCTGTGTGATTGCAATTTATCTATTCCTAGAACGATCATCTTGGGGCTTGAGGATTCGGGCTGTCATGCAAAATCGTCAAATGAGTTCATGTTTGGGCATCCCCACAAAAACTGTTGACTCGCTTACTTTTGCGCTCGGATCAGGGCTAGCTGGAATAGCTGGTGTTGCGGTTAGTTTTTTAGGAGCAGTGAGTCCAAATACAGGTCAGACTTACATCATCGATACTTTTATGGTTGTTGTCGTCGGCGGATTAGGAAAATTGTTGGGTAGCATTGTCGCAGCTATGACAATCGGCACAACTAGCTATTTGCTAAGCTCACCTACCTTAATTAGTCTATCTGGTTCATTTAAACCCTTGGTAGAATTCTTTACTTTCTTTTCTCAAACTAACATGGCAAAAGTTCTTCTCTATGTCTTAATTGTGGCATTTTTACAGTATCGTCCTGCTGGTATGTTTCCCCAAAAAGGTCGTTCAGTGGAATTATAGGATTTCTGTAATATTTTTTTACTATTTAGTAGATAAATTAGCATAGGCAAAAATATGATAGAAACCATTTCTAATCCATCAGAATCTAGAAAAATTAAGCAATCCATTTGGATTGAGATTGCAATTGTCGCGGCTGTCGCCTTACTGTTGATTTTCGTGATCCCTGAAATTTTTAAAATCACAGGTCAGGTATCTCGTATTGCAATGCTGGGATATTTTCTAGCTTTAGCGATCGCAGCTTTGGGGATTGACATAATTTGGGGCTTTACAGGAATGCTTAGTCTTGGGCATGGCGTATTTTTTGGGCTGGGTGGCTATGCTTTTGCCATGCATCTAAAACTGCAATTTCCTGCTGATGGTATTCAGTTACCATCATTCATGCCTGATTATGGCGTTACTGAATTACCTTTCTTTTGGCAACCTTTTTTCTCTATTCAGTTTACGTTGCTAGCAATTATTTTAATACCTGCAATCACTGGTGCAGTTTTAGGATATTTAGTCTTCCGCAATCGCGTTCGTGGTGTATATTTTTCGATCTTCACACAAGCGATCGCAATCATCTTTTTTAATCTTTTCAATGGTCAACAAAAATATATAAATGGTTCAACGGGGTTAAATAACTTTAAGACGATTTTAGGTTTTGATATTAACTCTCTAGATACACAACGAGTCTTTTATATTCTGACCGTAATTTTCTTGGGACTTTCTTATGCTCTATGTCGGTGGCTGACTAGTGGTAGATTTGGACGTTTGCTGATTGCTCTAAGAGATGATGAGAACCGAGTCCGTTTTTCAGGCTACGACCCAACAGGCTTCAAAGTGCTTGTATTTGCAATTTCAGCAGCCTTAGCAGGAATTGGTGGAGCTTTGTACACAGCCCAAATTGGTAGTATTTATCCCAATTCAATGAACATTGGGCTATCGATTGAAATGGTTGTTTGGGTTGCCGTTGGAGGAAGAGGCTCTCTAATCGGAGCAGTTATCGGGGCAGTTTTTGTCAACTTTGCCAAAAGTTTACTGAGCGAGCAATTTCCTGAAATTTGGTTATTCTTTCAGGGCGCGATGTTCTTAATCGTAGTCATGGTACTGCCCGATGGTTTAGTTGGTTGGTGTCGCACAAGTGGAGTATTGCTGTTTAAGCGCATCTTTTTTGGCAGACCAACGGTTACGTATCCTAGTCTTGAGTTAGATCCAGAGGTGCAAAGTGAAAGGGAAAATCCTAGAAATTGAAGATGTGACTGTTAGTTTTGATGGATTTAAAGCCATCAACAACTTGAACTTTGATATGGAAGAAGGCGAGCTAAGGGTAATCATTGGACCCAACGGCGCAGGTAAAACCACATTCCTCGATGTGATTACTGGCAAAGTTAATCCTACCCAAGGGCAAGTTAGATTTAAAGGCAAAAATACGCGATCGCTATCTGAGCATCAAATTGCCAGAATGGGGATTGGACGCAAATTTCAAACGCCTCGCGTATACCTCAATCTCACCCCTAGAGAGAATCTAGAACTAGCCAGTAATCCCAATAAAAATGTTTTCTCGACGCTATTTCAGTCACCATCAGTCGTCGAAAAACAGCGCGTAAAAGATCTGCTGCACACAATCGGGCTAATGCACAAGTCTGAGATGAAAGCCGAATTTCTATCTCATGGTGAAAAGCAATGGCTAGAAATTGGGATGTTAATCGCTCAGTCTCCCGATTTGCTGTTAGTTGATGAACCTGTTGCAGGATTAACTGATGAAGAGACGGAGCAAACAGGTGCGCTGTTAATGTCACTTGCGGAGTCGCATTCGATCATTGTGATTGAGCATGACATGGAATTTGTGCGTCAGATCGCGCGTCAGGTAACGGTTTTACATCAAGGTAGCGTCCTTTGCGAAGGGAGTTTTGAAGAAGTACAGAACGATTCACGAGTCATTGAAGTATATCTTGGTCATCAGGAGGAAGAATAATGGAAGATACTTACGACCCGATTTTACGACTGAATAATCTCAATGTTTATTATGGTGAAAGCCATATTCTGCGTAACGTTGATCTGGGTGTAGCTGCTGGCAAAATGGTTTGTC
>JAYUSC010000497.1:0-3266 GCA_043755885.1 Pseudanabaena sp.
GCGCTTCGCGCCGCCTCTCATCTGTTTTAACAGGCGGTACTAAAGTTCCATAGAGCTAGCCCACCAATCAGCCCCAAATCATTGGAAACGATCGCAACATTTGCGGGTAGCTCCAAGGTAACTAAGCGAGCATTGCCACCGCCGATATAAAGTTTGTTGTAATTAAATAACTTGTAGAGCGTGGCGATCGCATCTAATAATTTCGTATTCCATATTTCCACACCAACTTGCTCTAAAGCTGCTTGCCCTAACAGATCTTCGTAAGTATTGCGATCGCAAAAAATATGCTGCCCTAGTTCCAGATTTGGCAACAACTTACCATTGAGAAATAGTGATGAGCCAAAACCAGTGCCTAGAGTGATTACTAACTCTACGCCTTGACCTGCGATCGCACCGCAACCCTGCACATCCGCATCATTAGCGATCGCGATTGGCTTACCTAATTTATTTTGCAGTACCTCGGCTAAGGCAAAGCCGTCCCAATCAGGATGCAAATTAATTGCCCCCCTTGTCACCCCATTTTCGACCACACTCGGAAACCCAATTGCAATGCGATCGCATTCGCTATGTTTAGCGATCAAATCGATTAATGTCGCCAAGATCGCATCAGGAGTAGCTGGATGAGGCGTAGAAATAAGCGATTTTACTGAGGCAGACTTACCATCATCTTGCAATATGATTGCTTTGATACTACTTCCCCCCACATCAATCGCTAATGTTAACAAACTCACAGGAATAGACTCCTCCTATTAGATAATAGAATTGATTAAAGCAAGGTTTTATCAAAACCAATTTTATTATTTTTAGTACCTGCGGCACTAAAAATAACAAAATTGGTTTCATGATTCGAGAAGTAGGCAAAAGAGAAATCAAGAAAATGACTACAGACTTAATGCTAAGAGTTCCGTCAGATATGCTTAGTAAAGCAAAAGATGAACTTGCAATTAGAGGATACACACCTCTTCAATTGGCGACTGAGATTAATCTTGCAGTACAACTGGTCGAGAATTTTCTGAATGGAGAAATTGTCGATCGCAATACCTATAACTTGATTTGTGACAAGCTAAGCATTTCGACAAAAGAAATTGATGATACTGCACTAAATGAAAATCCTAAAGATTATACCAGCACAGCAAAAACTAATCAAAGTTTAAGTGATAGCGTATCAGTAAGTACAGAAATTGAGCTTGATAAATCATTAAATAAAATCCGTAATAATATATCTCTTGCGTTAATACGTCAATGCGATCGCCTCAGAATAATTGATGTTAATGCACCAATTAATTTACATGATTTATACACTGAGATTAATATTTTTACTGTTTTACCGAGCAGTCAAAATATTGATCTAGATGAAGCTTTTGTAAATGTATCTCCTGAACAATATGATCGCTTTTATTTAGCCAAAATCCGTCCATCCACAATTCCCGCAAATCAGGCTCTAGAAGAATCTCCACAAATTTTGTTGGTTGGGAGTTTAGGTTCAGGTAAGACGACATTACTTAAATATTGGTCAATGGCTTGTATCTCAGGCAAAATATTGCCTGAATATTTACCTGTATTCTTACCACTGCGATCGCTTGTTTCTCTTATTGATATCGGCAATCCATTGATATGGTTAAAGCGACAAATCACTAACTATGGCTTGTCAGATGAATCTTTGGATAGCAAAGTTTTAGAGCAATTATTAAATCAAGGACGATTGTTATTGTTGTGGGATGGATTAGATGAACTGCCAGAAGTTTATCGCGCAGAAATTGCCCAGAAAATTTCGGATTTTTGCGATCGCTATCCCAAGAATCGAGCAGTTCTCGCTACCCGCAATCCGATCTATGGTCATATCTTAGAATCATTTTCGACATTAGCAATAGCGCCTTTTGAAGAATCGCAAATTAGTATATTTGCCAATAAATGGTTTCAAACTACTTGCTCGCAAAATCTGAAAAAAGTTGAAAAGTTTCAGCAATTGCTTGCCACAAATCAACCCTTAGCAGAAATTGCCAGTAATCCTCTGCTGCTAACGCATCTTTGTACTGTCTTTAACAATTGTGATTATCTCAAATCAAACTTTTATCAAGAAATTTTAAATTTACTGTTAACCAAATGGGAGCAAACTAAATGTTTGCCTAGCTCCTCAAGCCAAACTTTATCAACTGCTCAGAAACTAGATTTACTCTCCTATGTGGCGATTGTGTCACTCGATCGGCATGGTTATGTCTAGCAAAATAATCAACTGGAGGATGATTTTCAAGCCTGTATGACAGCTAGTCGCAATCTATCAAAATTAGCGATCGATCATGATCAGATTTTTCAGATTCTTAAGTGGCAACATAGCCTATTAGTTGAATGTGCGAAAGGAATTTACTCACTCACCCACACGACTCTGCATGACTATCTTGCCGCATATCGGATTGCCAATAGTACGCCAGCGGCTGCCCAAAAGTATTTGCTAGATCGAATATTTATCAAGCGTTGGCATGGTGTGATTGTGATGACTGTCAGCATTTCCCAACAAGCCGATCACATGTTGAAGATGATGAAACGCAAAATTGATGATTTGGTGAGCCAAGATCCCCAGTTGCAGTCATTTTTGACATGGGTTAACCAACAGTCAATTCAAATCGAAACCCCATACAAAGCGGTGACGATTCGGGCTTTATACCTAGATGTTGATTTAGAAAATACGCGATCGCTTGACCGCGCAAGAGCCTTAGATATCGCCCATTCCCGCTCTTTAGAACGTGCTCGCACCAAATCAATGGGGCTAGACAATACGATGGAAACCGAGGTTGATATTGATTACACGATTAATCTAGCTCTCAATCTTGACTTAGCTTTGTATTTTGCGAATCACCCTGTTTTAGACCTTGCTTGTACACTGGAGCCAGATCTACATAAAGGGTTACAGTTTTTACGGCAGAGATTTCCTGATCCTTCTAAAAACCGAGAAACTTTTGCGAAGTGGTGGCAAACCAAGGGTTTAGCTAATAAGCGAAAGCCCCGCGCTCTATTCGTTTACAAGAATGAGCGACGGGATGTAAGCGCGTTAATTAAAGGGATTCGATACCCCTTTAATTAACGACTATCTTGAACGAAGCTAGGTTTTTCGGTTATAATATGAGTGTCAACATGGCTGAAAGTGCTGGTTGATATTGAACCTTGACAACCGAAAATATGGCGTTTTACAGGGAAGTGTAACATTAATTTGTAACTGCCTCCTGTATGTAAAATTTTCAAGGAACGAAGGATAAAAAGCTTTTCTCCGT
>JAYUSC010000498.1:0-3266 GCA_043755885.1 Pseudanabaena sp.
TCATGGGTAGTATCTTCAAGCTTTTGACTAGGATGGAAAAATCTTTGTTTTAAGGACTTTGCACCATTAGCGATCGCATCCCGTAGCGTACTATAACGCTCTTGACGCTGATGCCCAATCACATAGCGCTTACTAAGATTTTCGACTCTAATAACAGTATCTGACATATTTAACTCAAACCCCACTAAAGCTCTTTACATAAAGTCAATTCAATAGTTTGACCTCTATTGAATTGACTTTATGTAACAAATTAATACAAATTACGTCCGATCTGGCGATCATGACTATTGTTTTTTGACCACTCATTGCCTCTAAAGTGTCCACTTGATCTGGCAAGCTATCAACTAGTTTTTTTAATTGAGCTATGTTGATCATATCTCACACTTGATTTTTCGCTTGATCAACTGCTAATCCAAAAGCTATATTACCGCCAAATACTTTTTGTAAAGTATAACATTCATGGCAACCATTCAGGATCAAGGATTTCTGTTAAATCATAGGGACAAATCACTGGAAATGTCTCAGGAGATAGTTGAGATTTACGTATAGCACTATTTCTGGCTTTTGAATAAATTTTTTCTAGTATTTTCTGACTATGATTATAAAGAACTTTAGACTCTAACAGAAGTTCTAATTCAGATCTAAAATTATCAATTTCTTCCACCCATCCTTTAGCACAATAAGCTTTTTCGAGTTCCCAATACTTATAAATCAGTAAATGCTTAATAAGTTGCCTCAAATAGCTTTCAACTTTACGCTTTTGTTCATTTCCCAATGCAGCTATTTCCTCAATTAAGTGTTCCCAATCAATATTTTTTAAATCATTATTTTCTAGTTGAGAAAGCGTAATTTCTAACCACTCAGAATAGTCTCGTTCATAAGTTGAAGAATTTCTTCCGTCGGGTTGCATTAGATCCACCATAATTATGACAGTATAAATCTACGATATCAAATTTACAGCAATAAAAACTTTTGATACGCCTAACGATAAACCCAAGGCTATTTCGTTCTTAAAAAATCCCACAAAAGAGCTTAGGGGCTTGCGATTTCATAAAGTACCAAATATAAAACCAGAATTGGTGGGGCGGCTTCGCCGCCCCACCAATCCATTATGATTTTCATACATTGATTTTAAAAAAGTTACGGTGAGCTTAGCCCGCAGCAACTTTTTTGGGTTTTATATGGATCGTGTTTCCCTTGGAGTTCTGTAGCAATAGAAGCACAGCAACTCTTTTCAGATTTTCGATTGAGCCAGACGCTTATTTCGCATTAATACATTTGTGCCTTCATTAGTTTGCTCAATTACTAATAATGGTGTTGGTTTAGCAGATTGATCCCAACTAATCACCGCTAGCCGCCCCTGAATCGTGGGCTGCCAATTCCGATTTTCATCCGAGGCAACCACAAAACTTTCTAGTCCCGCCATCAATTCTTTGAGAATACTCTGTGAGCCATTTGTGGGGATTTTGGCTAGTTTGACATTGATCCGAAAAAGTGTCCGAATTTGTGAATTATCATGATTTTCAGGTTGATAAGCCACATCAAAAGTTACATCAATTTTTCGGGCATTACCACCGTCTTCTTCGCTTGGCATTAACGCAGGAGTAACTTTTTGACGAAGATTTAATTTTATCTGAGCCAAGATAATTTCACAGAAATTTGGCTCCTCCATTCTCATACTGAGATAGTCGAGATTGAAATCACGAGAATGAATCAAGTCAGGATTGCGCTCATGTTCATCAATGGTATACAGAGCAAGCTTGAGCTTTTTCGCAAGTTCGTTATTTTTAATTCTTTCTATGTTGAGTTGTTGACGATTTTTTCGTAATTGCCAATAGTGATAGGCAGTCGCGCCGATCGCTCCCCATAGCAAAATCAACAGCAAACTCACGCCAACCGTATTTTGCATCGGTCGAGTTGATTGTTCGATCGCTCCTAGAACACCTTCGCGATCGCTAGTTTTAACCACTACCATAGTTTTTGATGCGTACCACATAGCAAAGCCCCAACCATTTAAATCAAAATATCAGAAAGCTAACTTTCTTTTCACCACACTCTCTATACTATTCCCTCAAAACCCTAGGAAATTAATTATAAAAAAGATAAATAGCGGTGCGTTGCGCCGCCATTCATCTTTAAAAAAGGAATAGGATGTTTTACGTCTCATTCCTTTTTTAATTAGCTTTTGTAAGACTCGCAATTTTCCATTTGCCATCTTCAAAAATTAACGTGCAAATATATCTGCCTCTGGATGGCTGGGACTGCGTGCGATCAATTTTGCCATTGACATATAGTGTCGGACTCTCAAAGATCTCCACCGTTATATTCGCTTGATTATCTTGAATGCCAAACGAACCTGCTCGACTAACCGTAAACTCTCCATAGCGATAAAAAGCATTATTGCTCTGCAACCAATCGATCGACTCTTTGCGCTTTTCATAGGCTTCACCTGTGGTTAGTTCGGCTAGCAATTGCTGATCAAAAGGTGGGGCAAACATTTTGTTTTTACTAGCCACCAAATTATTCACGATCGCAACAGCATCAGCCTCAGCCAAAGGTGCGATCGCAACCTTCGGCACAGCTTTGGGCGTAGGAGAAGGTGTAGGAATAGCCGTAGCTGTAGGTTCGATAGACGCTGGTGGACTTGCGATGAATTACGCCGTGGCTATGCGTATATTCGACAATGCCTAGTAAGTCATCTAAGATCTGAAAAACTTGCGGATCACTAAGCCGATAGCCGCGCACTAGCTCTAACTCTAGCGATCGCCCCTCGACAAACTCTTCAACCAAATAAAACTCACTCGCCTCCTCAAAATAAGCAAGCAAACGCGGAATGCGATCGTGATTGCCTAACTGAGCAAGGGTTTGCGCCTCGCTGGTAAATAAGCGATTTGCGACTTTTAGATATTCGCGATCGCTACTAGCAGGCTTAAGATGCTTGACCACACAAAGCGGCTCATTAGGGATGCGCGTATCATGAGCCAGATAAGTATGACCAAATCCACCCTCACCCAACTTGCTAGCTATGCGGTAGCGTCCATCCAGTAATTGACCAATCATGATTGACTCCATCTCTGCCATAAATATAGCAACCGCCAACGCGGTTGAGACGTAAACACCCAAAAATTAGAGCTAGCGCAAAGCGCTGGCTCTAATTTTTGGGTGTTAGAAGACTTAGAAATGTCATGCTTCACGATTTAATGACACCTTAGTTTATGATGGATAAGCTGTAATGCCTAATAACTAAAATTAAAGTGTTAATGTCA
>JAYUSC010000499.1:0-3264 GCA_043755885.1 Pseudanabaena sp.
TCCATTTTGATGCACGATATTGTAGTTGGTTTATTTATCAATCGCTATGAATTTCCAGTTCTTTCCTCAATGGCTATTCAACAACTTTGAAACACTACCGAAATTGCGATGGTTGCAGCTATTGTCTCGACAGTTATCCGATCCAGTTGAGACGGGAATAATATGTAGAATGTGACGTGCAAACCATGCTAGGCAAGAATTTTGCTTCAGGAAATACTCCTCATTGGCGACTGGGCGGAGGTGTTGTACCTTTGATAAAGGGAATAGCGACATGAGAACAAGAGTGTCCAGATGGCTATTGTGATTGGCGACTAGGATGGCGGGACCAGATGTGGGTAATCTCTCCCGATGTTGGATGCGTAATCCTAGCAAAACTAAGACGATGATTTTTGTGGTCAGATAGAAGATAACGCTAATAATTTGTTTCATAGCAGTTGTCCGTGGAAGTAGAAATAAACGGTAAAGTGGAAAAATAAGGGAGCGGTGTAAGTGAGGCTATCAATGCGATCCAAGATACCGCCATGCCCAGGGAGGATGCTACCGCTATCTTTAATTCCCAAATCTCGTTTCAGTGCCGAAATATTGACATCACCGATAAATCCCGTCAGGCTCAGCAGGAGTCCTAGAAAACCAGCATGTATGAGATCGAAAGGAGTCAACCAAGGTGCTAAGGCGATCGCAAGTCCTGTGGTTGTCAAAAGCCCGCCTAGCAATCCTTCAACAGTTTTATTGGGGCTGACTTTGGGAATGATTTTATGGCGACCAAATAGCTTGCCGAAGATATATTGAGAAATATCGTTGATCTCAGTTAGCAGTAATAGATAGACTAACAAGCCTGTGCCGCCTGCGATCGGATTGCCGCTTAGTGGCAACATGGTTAGGTATGAGAGATGGCTAATCGTATATACATTCAGCATCAGTCCCCAATGAATTGTGCCGATCGCATTTAGAAATCCTTCTGTTTCACCGTTGAGCAGCATTCGCATTGGTAGGAGCAGAAACATGTAGATGGGAATGAAGATTAAGAACATTCCATACCAGCCAATGTAAATCCAGAAGTATTGGAGAACGATGGCAAGGTATGCCCAGAGTAAAACGCGGCGATCGCTAAAACGGGTGGGAATTAGTGAGAAATATTCTCTGAGGGCGATAAAACTGAGAAGCATAAAGAAGATGATGGAAGCGGGGTGCTTTAGCAATATGGCGATACTAAAAATAGTTACCATCACCCACCAAGATTTGATACGAGCATTTAGTTCAATATAGTCTGTAGCCCAATTACTCATGGCTAAACCGAGGACGGTAAGGGTGGCGATCGCAAGCAGTCCAAAAACTCCTGTGAGTGTATATAACACTGGGCTTGCCAAATTTATTTCCATGTTTCTACCTCCTGTAACATTCCTTGAGTGCGATTAATAATTGTCCAAATTTGGAGAATGATCACTCCAGTTAAAAGGATGGTGAGCCATTGAGTGGGCGCAACTCCTAGACCAAGGATCAAGCTGATTGCCCCAAACACGAAAGCGCGATCGCTTTTACCCATTGGACCCTCGTAATGGCGTTTATGGCTAATCTCATAGCCTAAAACCCCAACCATTTCCGATGCGATCGCAAAGATCACGATGCCGACAATCAAGGGAGCGGAGACACCTGCGATCAGCGCAAATGGTAGATAGAGAACAACATCAGATATGACATCTCCCATCTCATTGAGAATGCATCCCAATGCTGATTTCTGACCATGTTCACGAGCTAGCATTCCATCGATCGCATTGAGCGCCATGCGGACTAATAATGCGATCGGCAAAGAGCATAAAACCTGTTGTGTCATGGGCAAAGAGGGATTCGCGAGTTGTGTACTTTGCACTAGTGCTAGTCCCGTCATCCCTGACAACAAGATCGCCGATGTCGTAACTTGGTTAGGAGAAATTTGCCATGTTGCTAATTGGGTTACTAATGGGCGAAGCAGGTTTTGAAAGGCTGATTTGGATTGGTAGATGGAAATCATTAGGTTCTCCGAAAACTCATGAGTTCATCATCCAACCTCTACCCCTGTAATGAGAATGACTGGATCGAGTAGACTGCGATCGCCACAAAGTTTAAAGAAGTAGATCGCAGTAGGGCGAAGTTTTTTGAAAAAGCTTGCTATATTTATTGAAAGCAAACAAGGGGCTTAAGCCCCTTGTTTGCTTTCAATAAATTGGTAGTAATATGTCAAGTTCGCCAGCAATTCGTCCTGAAGCCCTTGAGCAATGGCTTCCAGCAACAATTCAACAGCATTATGTATTGCTGCTACTTCGACGAATCGGGATGACGCGGCGCAGAGCCGATTGTTTTGTGCGGCTGGCGCTCTACTTGTTTTTAAAAGATTGCCAAGCGCGAAAAGTACTCCCGAAACCACCACTTACAGAGTTATCTTTTCCACAAGACTGGGTTGAATGTAGTTGCCTCGAAGCCGCAGACGTGTTTTATAGCGACAAAGATCGTGGTGGCGATCGCTCGGCGGGGATGATGCTCAATAAGCTCGTTGATCTGGGGCTAATTCAAAAACAGTTTGACGGCAACTGCACCCAAATCAAAATTCAACCACTGCGCGATCTACTGCAAAGTGATACTCCCGACTCAAATATAAACTTTGCGATCGATGCCTTTGACCCACGCAGTGATGCGATTCCGATCGCAAATTTGTTGGCTAGTAACTACAACTGGCTCAACCGCAATAACGATGCAGTAACCTATCGGATTGCCAATATTCTCCGCGATTGGGCAAGTCAATATGCGACAGGTTTACGGGTATTACGTCGGAGCGACAATCAAAATCCTGTTGGGTTCTATGCTTTCTATCCCACTAAACGCCAATCAGAAATAAAGTTTTTTGAGCCGCCTAGTCGCGGACTGCATTTGAGTCAAGTTTCTGATATCGATCCTTTTCAGATGGCTTTGGCGGGAGATGCCACCTGTCAGTCCATTTTTGTGCGGAGTTGGGTGATTGATACCGAATATCGGCAAGCATCTCAATCTAGCCTTTTGCTGGATTCTCAACAAACTCTCCAGAGAATGCAGCAAGATTTTCCGAATCTATGGGATATGTATACATTGATTATCCATCCCAGTTATGCCGAACTCTGTCTAGCCTTAGGATTCCAGAAAACTAGTTCTGATCCCAAAATGCCCCTCTATTGGATGTATCAAGCGGTAGATCGCTTTCTCAAACTTGACATGCAAAAGTTATTGCCGTAACCAAAAAAAGAGTGGCGGCGCAAA
>JAYUSC010000500.1:0-7700 GCA_043755885.1 Pseudanabaena sp.
CCTGATGTCGTTCGGGCTTTACGTTTTTCCATGGGACTTTTTCTCTCAACTCGTCCTCTTCTTCTATTTTATCAAACACAAACTAGTTTAGAACCAGAGATGATTCCCCATACATCCATTTTCAAGCCAGTAATGGAGAAGAAGCTGAGAGTGTCTTTCTATTTGACAAACAAAAATGGCAAGATTTTCAGCGCCTACAGGAAGATGAGATTGTTATCTACAGTCGTATTGATGGAGGATTTTCGATATTCGATCCATTAAGAAAATTTACTCCTAAGGAAGTTTATAGCTTTACTGCACAACAGGTTTTGAACGGATTAATACTTAACAATGGCTCCGTACCTTGTATGGGACTAATTCATGATCTTGACTATTGGCAACTAAAACAAACAGAACCTCCTTATCAAATTCTCCAAAGTGTGATTCAACATCTGTCACATCCTGACGAACCAATGCAAATTGGAGCATCTGTAAGGCTTTCAGTAGACGATAGCCGTCCAATTCCTACACTTGCCTTACCTTATGGCAATGTTCCAGTTACCCATGCCTCTTCAGGTATTCAAAGAATTTTGAGTTTGGCGTATATGCTCGTCTGGGCTTGGGATTCACATATTCAAATCGCAAAACTTAAAAGAACCGAACCAATCAAAAAATTTGTTTTTTTGATTGATGAGTTAGAGGCCCATTTACATCCCAAATGGCAAAGAACTATTCTTCCTGCTATTCTTGAAGTTTGCAAACAATTGAATCCAGAAATTGATGTACAAATAGTAACAACAACACATTCACCGATGGTCTTAGCATCTGCTGAACCATATTTTGATAAGGAAACAGACAAATTATTTCTTTTTGATTTAAATGGAAGTGAGGTAACTGTAAGTGAAATTCCTTGGGTAAATCAAGGTGATGTGGTGGGGTGGCTGACTTCAGAAATTTTTGACCTCAAACAAGCGCGATCGCGGGAAGCTGAAGCAGCAATTGGTGCAGCTCAAGCATGGGCTATTGGCGATCCTGACTACTTATATCCTGAAAATTTAAAGACGATCGCACAAATTCAATCAGAACTTGAACGGGTTATTCCTGGTCATGATCCGTTCTGGATTGGCTGGACTGTCAAAAATGAGGCAAGACAGAAATGATTCATTTTGATCACGTACCAGAGCCTCCAGATTTTGAACAAGAAGTCAGACAAAAAGGTGAAGATTGGCTAGCAAAAAATCCTGACAAGAAAAGACCAAGAGATTTATGGTCGCATTTTAGGAAGCATCTTGCTGATGGATTCCAAAATCTTTGCGGATATTCAGCAATGTTTGAGCCAATTGGCACAGTAGACCATTACATTAGCTGCCATCAAGATCTTACAAAAGCATATGACTGGGCTAATTATCGTTTTGCCTCGGCTTGGATCAACAGTTCTAAGAGGGCAAACGATCAAATTTTAGATCCATTTGAGGTTCAAGATGAATGGTTTGAAGTAGAATTACTCACATTTAGCCTAGTGCCTCAGATTGAGAAAATCCCTAATTCTGAAATAGAAAAAGTCAAACAAACTCAGCGAAAATTAAATAATGAGGTAATTGTACGACAGCGTAGAGAATGGTATCGAACCTATGCTGATGGAGAGATCAGTCTTGATGGGCTAGAGAAAAAAGCACCGCTTGTTGCCCGTGCGATCCGAAAACGACTTATCGAACTCACGTAAGTAGCTAAGAAAATTAAATATAAAATCCCAAGATCTGTACCGCCCGCTACGCGGGCGGTACAGATCTTGGGTCTGGGTTTTTAATTATGCTTAGTTACTTAATGTTATGTTAGAAAATCTGTCTTTAAGTATTTTTTGTAATGTCTAAAAACTATAAAATCACCCTTCTCCCTGGGGACGGGATTGGTCCCGAAATTATGAAGGTGGCGGTGGCGGTGCTAAATGCGATCGCACCCAAATTTGGGATTACCTTTGCCTTCGAGACGGCTCTAGTTGGTGGTGCTGCGATCGATGCGACGGGACATCCTTTACCTGATGAAACTTTGCAACTTTGCAAGAATAGTGATGCTGTATTACTAGCCGCTGTCGGTGGCGAAAAATGGGACACGATGCCCTCAAATTTGCGTCCTGAGCAAGCTTTATTAGGCTTGCGTGGTGGGATGGGACTATTTGCCAATTTACGCCCTGCTCAGATTCTGCCCCAATTAATTGATGCATCGACCTTGAAGCGTGAAGTGATTGAGGGTGTGGATATTTTGGTGGTACGCGAACTGACTGGCGGTATTTATTTTGGTAAGCCCAAAGGTATTGTCACCGATGAAAATGGGGTGCGCCGTGGGTTTAATACGATGGTTTATACCGAGCCAGAAATTGATCGCATTGCCAGAGTCGGCTTTGAGGCTGCCCAAAAACGTCGCGGTTCAGTTTGTTCCGTTGATAAATCTAATGTTTTGGAAGTATCGCAACTATGGCGCGATCGCGTAATTAGTATTTCCAGCGAATATCCTGATGTGAAGCTGTCCCATATGTATGTGGATAATGCCGCGATGCAAATTATTCGCAATCCTAGACAGTTTGATGTCATCTTGACCAGCAATCTATTTGGCGATATTCTCTCCGATGCAGCGGCGATGCTGACAGGTAGCATCGGCATGTTGCCATCAGCTAGTCTTGGGGAAGCTGGCAAGCCTGGGGTATTTGAGCCTGTACATGGTTCGGCTCCTGATATTGCTGGTCAAGATTTGGCGAATCCTTTGGCTCAAGTTTTAAGTGCGGCGATGATGTTGCGCTATGCCTTTAATGAAGTGGATGCTGCGACTGCGATCGAGTTGGCGGTGAATAAAGTTCTCGATTCTGGCAAACGTACAGGCGACATCATGGCTGATGGTTGTGAACAATTAGGATGCATCGGCATGGGAGAAGCTCTGCTAGCAGCCCTTTAAAAAAGCAGCAATTCTCATTGTAAGTAGCTAGGCACAATTAAATATAAAATCCCAAAATCTGTACCGCCCGCGCAGCGGGCGGTACAGATTTTGGTTCTAGTTTTTTAATTATGCCGAGGTACTTAAAAATTGGTTTCATAATGATAATTGCTGTTAAAAAAGAAGCGGCGCGATGCGCCGCTTCTTTTTTTTGGCATAATAGAGAAAACTAATTGATTTTGTTGCTAGCAGGTAAGCCGATCATGACTATTACATTAGAGAAAGCAATATCTTCATTTGTAATTTCTTCCATCGTATTTGCCGATTTAAAGTTAACTGCAATCCAGATTTTACTTATAGAAAGATCGTTAACTGCGACTAGAAGCCATATTCTCAAACTTGGTTAAGCGTGGTTCAAATAGTAATTTGACCGTGCCAACTGGACCATTACGATGTTTGGCAATAATAATCTCCGCAACTCCGCGATCGGGTGTTTCTGGATTGTAATATTCATCACGATATAAATTAATCACTAAATCCGCATCCTGCTCGATACTATTATGCACATAAAAATTATTTGCCACAAAGTTAGCCAAGCTTGGGACAGTCAAGTCATATACCAATTCCTCTTCTAAAGAGTCGATACTGGCGAATTTATCCCAGTAGATATCACTAGTAGAGAGATCATTTATTTCCGTATCACCCATAGTTTGCAACTCTGGACTAGGAATATATCTAGACATTGCAAGGCGATCGCCTATTTGTAATTCATCAAGCCTCTTCCATCCTTGAATTGTCAGGAATTGATGATTTGCAGTTGCTTTGATTGATCGTCCTAATTGAGTTTTGAGTTGATAAACAAGTTTAGAACCCGTACAAAAAGCATTACTGACAATCGCCCTTTCCATTTTTAGAGTTTGCGGATTAACTGCCCAGATAGCAAAATTTGACTTGCCGACAAGCTCACTTATCGGGATTTCGGCTCCTGTATCTGCCATTGTGATTAAAGAATCACCACTAAGACATCCAGATTCCCTCAAGTCAGAAAGCATAGGACGCTTATTGGTTCTTGCTTCTACGCCTCGACTTAGTTGCGATAGCGCAATTACAGGTACATTCAATTCACGGGCTAAAGCTTTTAGCGATCGCGTAATTCTCGAAATCTCTTGCACCCGATTATCGGAACCAGAACCTTCCATTAATTGCAAATAATCAATCAAAATCAGCCCCAGTACTCCACCCTTTTCTGATTGCAAGCGGCGAGCCTTGGAGCGTAATTCGGTAATTGGCGGATTAGGAGTGTCATCAATAAATAGTGGCAACTCAGAGAGTCCACTAATTGCCTGCGCTACGGTTCCCCATTCATTTTCACTGATTTGTCCAGCCCGAAGGCGATTACTATCAATGCCCATATCGCTGGAGCGAACCTTAGACTGACTCGCCAGCAGACGATAAACTAACTGCTCCTTCGACATTTCCAAACTAAAGATCGCCACAGGTAATCGGTGGATTTCCGCCATTTTTCGCGCTATTTCTAAACCGAAGGCCGTTTTACCCATTGACGGCCGGCCAGCCAGAACAATCAGATCCGATCGCTGCAAGCCGTTAGTCATCGCGTCGAAATCGTAAAATCCTGTAATTAAACCTGTGGCTGTGGAATTGCCAGTACCCAGAGAATTAAAACGATTTTCTAATTCGTAAAAAGTTTTTGTGAGGATATCAGCAGCAGGGGTAAGCCCTTGTTGGGCGCGAGATTGAGTTACAGCAAAAATCTTTTGTTCCGATTGGTCAAGGAGTTGCGGCAATTCGATCTCATTGCTGTAACTGATCTCGACTACGCCTCTAGCCGCCTCGGCAAGTTTGCGCCGCGCATATTTGTCAGCAACTAATTGGGCATAAAAATCAATATTGACCGCGCTGACGGTGCGATCGCAAAGTTGGGCAATTTTAGTTTGTCCCCCAATTTTTTCGAGCATATCGCGATCGCTAAGCCATGTGGTCAAGCTCATCATGTCAGTCGGATTGGACTGATTATGCAACATCAGGCAAGCCCGAAAAATCTCCTGATGCGCCGCCACATAAAACATTTCGGGACGCAGGGTATCGAGAACTCGCGAAACTGCCTCTGGATCGATCAAGATGCCACCTAAGACAGCCTCCTCTGCCTCAATATTCTGTGGTGGTAGGCGATCACTGATAGATTCAAAATCTTTGCTCATATGGAGAAATTGCCGTTATGTTTCAATGAAGTTAAGTGGGGGCGCAAAGCGCCCCCACTTAACTTATCGGTTTTAATAGCTTAAATTAAAGTAAGTGACATACTGCTTAAATCACTCGGTTAACTTGCAGATACTTTTTATTTGGTATTGATATGGGATTTGAGGAAATATTTGTTTTTGCAGTAGTGGGGTGCGTAGCGATCTACCATCAGCGATCGCAACAACACGCCAGTAACCAGACTCAATTATTTATTTTGTGGGCGCTAGCAGTTGTCTTACCAAGTTTAGCGATCGCATGGACAACTTTTAACCGCATCGCCTTGCCACTAACTTTTGTGGTACTTGTCTTTTTGCTTTGTGTATGGATATATAGCAATTTCGCCACAGCTCTCAACGCCAACCCACAAATCATTAACCTTGATCCCGATGAAGAGAAAAAACTCAAAGACTGCTTCTCCTCATCTGTTTACCATCTGACAGGGCTAGAATATCGCCCCCAAGAAATCTACTGTCGCGGTAATCTGCGATCGCAAAACCCTAAATACGCTTACGAAACGATCAACCAAAATATCCAAAAAATATTTGGCGATCGCTTCATCTGTTACTTACAAGAAAATCCCTTAGAAAATCTAGGCACAAGTTTTGGCAAAGCTGAAGATGGTCAAGAAAACCAAACAAACTATTGCTTTTATTTGACCCCCAATAATTTCACTAACTCTCAACCAGCTTTAAGCGATCGCCAAATTTGGATCAGTAGCACGATCAGCATCATCTTTACCGCCTTCACCGTATTAGTCGTAGGTGCAAATCAACGTGTCGAAAACTTCAGCTTTAGTAACTTACAACGAGGAATTCCATACTTCTTAGGTATCGCAAGCATCTTGATCACGAGATCAATCGCCCAGTACTACATCTCCAAACATTACGGATTGAGACTTTCTCCACCGCTTTTACTGCCATCCCTAGGCGGTTTTGGATTGCTAGGCAGTTTAAACACTAATTTCACTACAGGACAAAACCCCACAAATCAGCGTCGCATCCTCTTTGATCTCGCCGCGATCCCCACCATTGCGGGCTTGGTCATTTCAATGTTTTTATTGATTTTGGGTAACTGGATATTAGTACCGACAACTTCGCCGATCGCAAATTCTGCGATCGCGCCATCTTTGCTGATCACCAACCTAGATACCTTCGATTTCAAAAATTCAATTTTTACAACTTTATGGCAAACAATTTTTGCGATCGGTAAAACAGCAACTACTTCAGACCCAATCACCGCTTTGTCGCCACTCACCTTAGCTGGTTGGTCGGGACTAGCCCTTAGCGCCTTACAACTAATGCCCTTTGATTTACTAGATGGCGGCAATCTTGCGATCGCCATGTTTGGACATCGGCAAGTGGTCGGGATGGCGCGAATCGCCAGACTCGTATTACTGGCGATCGCCTTGCTTACTCAGCCTTGGCTGAGGATTTACAGCCTCTTATTATTCTTGTTACCCACCCCACGCCCCCTTATTTTGAACGAACGCATGGAAATTGGCAAAACTCGCGATCTGATCGGCATGATTTTAATTGCGATCGCATTACTGATTATCCTACCGATACCAAAAGCTCTTTTTTATAAATAAGTAATTTTTGGGTGGCGCGGCGAAGCCGCGCCACCCAGATGATAAGCTGCGCTACGCAAAGCTTATACCTCAATTAAGGTTTTATTTTAAATTTGCAAGACTTTAATGTGATTTTGGCATTATCATTAACCTTGGCATTAGGTAGCCACGATTTGTTGCTACTGGTAACATCAGTTAAGTCAGCAGTAGAGACATGTTCATCCTGAAGCGCCAAGACGTTGAGATCGTCAACGTCCAAAATCCACAAAACAAAGATCAACAAATACCGATTTTGCAATATCAGGGGCAAACATTTCGGTTACTCAACATGTTTGGTGATAATCGAGATGAGGCTTTAGCGCTTTGGCGTGACTTAACTGATAACAAAGGCAAAGCTTGCGTATTATTAGAAGAGCCTCAACGTTTTAGCGTATGGGGGCGTGTCAAATTAGACCAACTCCATACAGCGTCCACCCAAAGTTCTTCAGTAGGTACACATCTTGTTCAAGGCTGTTTACTAATATTGCAATCTGTGTATATTGAAGTCGAAGATCTACTTGGCGTTAGGCAAGCAGGTTCTTTTAAGCAGGATTTACTGAAGTTTATGCAACAAGGTAAGTTTGCTCAAAGCGAAACAATCTCGGCTCTGGAAGAAGTTTTGTCAATTAATCCGCTTAATAGTATGCAAATTCCCAACTGGGATGAAAACAAATTGCAGCTTCTTTTAGGTGAAATACATCGACTAGCATCCTCCTATTTTGGCAATAATAGTTTTGTCGATAGTGCGATCGCAGCGCTAAATGAACTACCCGAATCAGCATCCGTAACTGCTTGGCTGACAAAAATCCCTAAAGGTAAACTCTGGAAATAATCTAACTGGATTCTTTCTATGTTTTCTTAATAAAGTTAGGACTTACGCAATGCTAACGAATTTACTGGGTTTTGGGTAGATGTAGCGCGGGCGAAGCCC
>JAYUSC010000501.1:0-3263 GCA_043755885.1 Pseudanabaena sp.
AATAGTCTCAGGGCTGAACAAGTGGGCTTCACCATCTTTGCGCCATTGATAATCGCCACCGACATCGAGGGTGTTGCCACTGGAGGGGCGATCGGGGAAGGCGTGGGTATGTCTTGCGATCGCTTCTTTGGCAATTACATCTAAATCTGCGCCTTCAATGCGTGAGGCTGTCCAAGTGAAGTATTTCTTGATCAGATCCTGATTGAGTCCGACTGCTTCAAAAATCTGAGCGCCGCGATAGCTTTGGATGGTGGAAATACCGATTTTGGAAGCAACTTTAGTTACGCCCTTGGTTGCGGATTTGATGAAGTTTTTGCAAGCGGTTTTGAAATCGACATTGACTAATAGATGTTGATCGATCATGTCTTTGATTGTTTCAAAGGCAAGATAGGGATTGATCGCGCCGCAGCCATAGCCGATCAAGAGTGCGAAGTGATGTACTTCTCTGGGTTCACCTGATTCGAGGACTAGTCCGACTCTAGTTCTTGTGCCAGTGCGGATTAGATGGTGATGTAAGCCTGATACGGCAAGCAATGCAGGGATTGGCGCATTTGCCGCATTCACGCCGCGATCGCTTAAAATCAGAATACTCACACCATCTGCGATCGCAAGATCAGCTTTTTCACAAATTCGCGAAATCGCAGATTCTAAGCCCGTCACTCCATCTTTAGGATTGAACAAGGTCGAAATAGTAACCGATTTAAACCCACCTTCATTAATGTGCTTGAGCTTGGCAAGTTCCGCATCACTGAGGATAGGAGTTTTTAGCTCGATCAAGTGACAGCTTTCTGGTTCTGGTTTTAATAAGTTGCGTTCTGCACCAATGGTTGTTTCCGCAGAAGTGATAATTTCTTCGCGAATGGAATCAATCGGTGGATTTGTTACCTGTGCAAATAACTGTTGGAAATAATCGTAGAGAAGTTTGGAACGATTGGATAGAATCGCCAAAGGTGTATCTGTTCCCATTGCCCCGATCGCTTCGACTCCATCTCGTGCCATCGGTGTGAGCAGCAATCGCAAATCTTCAAAGGAATAGCCAAACGCCATTTGACGCTGCGTTAAAGGAATTGATTCAGTTTCAGCAGCAGCACCATCTTTGAGATTGGCGATGTCCACCATGTGCTGATTAATCCATTCGCGATATGGCTGCTCACCAGCGATTTGATGCTTGATTTCTTCATCAGCCACAATCCGACCTTCTTGCATATTCACAAGGAACATCCGCCCAGGTTGAAGGCGACCTTTGGATTCAATCATCTCAGGCGCAATATTAAGTACACCAGCTTCTGAAGCAAAAATTACTAAATCATCCTTAGTGACGTAATAGCGCGAAGGACGCAAGCCATTGCGATCCAACACAGCGCCGATCATTGTGCCATCGGTAAAGGCGATCGAAGCGGGACCATCCCAAGGTTCCATCAAACAGGAGTGATATTCATAAAATGCTTTCTTCTCATCGCTCATCGACTCATGGGCAGTCCAAGGCTCAGGAATCATCATCATCACCGCGTGAGGCAGCGATCGCCCAGCCAGTACCAGCAGTTCCAAAGCATTATCAAAAATCGTGGAGTCGCTACCATCGATATTAATCACAGGCTTGATTTTGGCAATATCATCACCAAACAAGTCCGACTCAAACATCGACTGCCGCGCAATCATCCAGTTGGTATTGCCGCGCAAAGTATTAATTTCGCCATTGTGAGCAATGTAGCGATAAGGGTGCGATCGCTCCCAGCTAGGAAAAGTATTCGTACTGAAGCGAGAGTGAACTAAAGCCAAGGCGCTTTCTAAATCAGAATCATGCAGCTCTGGGAAATATTTGCCAACTTGAGCCGTCATCAACATTCCCTTGTAAACCATCGTCCGACAGGAAAGACTAGAGGGATACCAATAGGCATCGATATTGGAGGCGCGAATGGCGGTATGGGCAAGCTTGCGGATGACATACAATTTGCGATCGAAAGCTAAGTCATCAGCAAGATTGGGCGATCGCAAAATGAATACTTGCTGCATGAACGGCTCGCTCGATTGCGCGGTTGCCCCCAAGGACGAGTTATCAGTTGGCACATCGCGCCAACCTAATACTTTTAAACCTTCAGATTCAACCAGCTTTTCAAAAGCTTTTCTACCATTTTGACGCGCGTCTGGGTCAGGCGAACCATAGATCATGCCCACGCCGTAATGACCTATTTCTGGCAAGGTAATATTTTGGGCAACCGCAACTTTCACTAAAAACTTATGCGGAATCTGCATCAAAATCCCTGCCCCGTCACCCGTATTCGTTTCGCAACCGCACGCGCCGCGATGTTCCAAGTTCTCCAAAATCGTCAGCCCCTGCTCAACGATCGCATGGGATTTTTTTCCTGATTTATGGACGATAAAGCCGACCCCACAAGCATCGTGTTCAAATTGGGGATCGTATAAACCTTGTTTTACGGGTGTTGCGTTGCTATTCATCATGGACTGAAAAGGATGGTTTTAAAGGATTATGTGAGCTTTAGCGCAATCAAGTAGTTGCGATCGCTACTTTAAATTGTACTAACAAATTTATGCCCTAGGTAGGATGTCTAAAAAATGTTTGGATCTGAGTAAGCTATTCTTGTTGATGTGATGCATGTAAAATCGATGCTGAAAAGCATAGTTGAAATTTACATTTTAAAAAATTTCCTAGGTAAGCCTTAAATTTAAGTGGAGATCAAAATGGATATTGTGGCGGTGACGACTCTTCTTAGTTCCTTTTTGCCTTCTTTGCTCAAGTTGGGGGATAAGGCTGTTGAGAGTGTTGGTAGTGCAGTTGGTAAGGATGGCTGGGAGACAGCTAAGAAAATCTGGGAGAAAATTCATCCAAAAGTTGCGGAAAATCCACCTGTGCTAAAAGCCGCTAAGGTAGTTGTCGAAGATCCTGATGATGAAGACTTTAAGAAAGTTTTTCAAGATAAGTTGCAAAAGCTGATTGAACAAAATCCTGATCTGATAGAGGCGATCGCTAAAATCTTGGAAGAAAGCGCTCCTTTAGCCCCAAGTGTCCAAATCAATCAAACTGTCACCAATAATGAGGGGCAAGTGATTGGACAGATGACAGGTGGCAAAGCGATCGGGCGGATTGATGGAAATGTTCAAGGCGGCGTGAATTTTTAGTGGTAATTGGTGATGGCATCATGACAAATTCTTCAGATTCAGATTTTCAGATGGGAAACACTCCCCAAAACTTATCTACAACAGATATTAACCAAAAAGTTGGTGAGAATCAGGGACAGGCGATC
>JAYUSC010000502.1:0-3262 GCA_043755885.1 Pseudanabaena sp.
TTTTATATTGGTTAATGTAGCGTGAAAGATACAGAACAGGGCTACCGAGTAAGCCTTGCTTGACCAGATATAAAATGTTGATGATTCTTCCTGTTCTACCATTGCCATCATAAAATGGATGTATGCTTTCAAATTGGTGATGGATTACTGCCATTTTGGTGAGATCATCCCAGTCACAGAGCATATCATCGTTTATAAATCTTTCAAGATTGCTCATCAAAGCTACTATCTCATCATAGTGCTGAGGTGGGGTATAAACGGTCTCTCCTGTCTGATCGTTCTTCAATGCAGTTCCAGATAATTTGCGATAACCAGCACGATTTCCTTCTATACAAGCGTGTATTTTGAGAATGTCGTTATTCGTCAATAGTCCTGTCTGCTTAACTTGTGTAAATCCGTTTCGCAAGGCTGTGGCATAGTTGTATACCTCTTTGGCGGCGACACTAACAAACTGTTCGGCAAGGCTATCGCTTCGATACAGATCATCATGGGTTGTGATGATATTCTCAATTGCTGAACTATCTTTCGCTTCTTGCAAAGATAGAGTATTAATCAAAATACTTTGGTTGGGAATACTTGCCGCAACTCCTTTTAGTTCCGCTAATGCTTGATGCGCTTTTGCCAGCTTTTTTAAGACTGCTTTGCTTTCAATATCGATCTCTAAAGGTATATTTGGTAATGAATTAACCATGCTGGTTAAAATCAAGAACAACTGCTTTACCTTCTGCAATCTCTTGTTTAGCAATTCTTGCCGATGCCACTAACTTTGATTGGCTCTTTGCAAAGGAGTTATCCCACTTAATCTCATCTTGTAAGTCATTACTTCTCGCATCAGCAAAATCATCATCATTTATCTCAAAATCTTTCCATAGACCCTTGATATAAGTAGTTTTGCGCTGACTCTGCAACAACTGATGACTGACAATCTTTTTTAAACTTTCAAGCTCTTTTTGAAGAGACTGAATGCGAAGTAAAACATATTGACTCATAGCAATTACCTCTTTAATAATCTGATTTTATACTCTAACCATCCACAAGTATCAACAAGAAACTTCATACTCTTTCACTGCGATCGCGTACATTGTGAGTATTAGCTCCCTTTAAGATACCTCGGAATGATTGCATAGAAGATTTAGCTAACATACTCAGGAATATAGTGCGATCGCTTTTTTGTGATTTAGAACAATTTTAACTGTTCTCTCTCCTCATTTACATTCTTATGCGGAATCACAAGTTGCTTACCTCCTCCTTCTAGAATCATGAATTCAGACAATGGCTTGAATACTTGCGATCGCAAAAACTGCAAAAGCCGATCGCCATTCACAGGAATTTCAAGATTGTTGATATATGGATACGCCACAGGAAAATTTAGTTCGCGCGAGATTGAACGAGCAAGCAATGAATCAATACCATTTCGATTTATCGCGGGGAACCATCATCCCGACCATGACACAACCGCCAATTTTCGGAGCAGTTAAGGAATCTAGCCGAAGCACATAATTTTGGGGATCGATTATTTTGTGTAAGGGACTTACCCCAACTCATATTGAAAAAAGTTATTTCTCCGACAGGCCGCTAGAGGATTGCTATAGACAGTAAAGTATATTGTAAACTTATCTTAACTATCGTTAGAAATTACACCTAAGCCTGCTGCCACCAAAGTCAATGCAACCAACCGATCCGAAAAAATTTACTGAAAAAGCATGGGAAGCGATCGTCAAGTCGCAAGAGGTCGCAAGGCGATCGCAGCATCAACAACTCGAAGTCGAGCATCTGCTGATGGCGCTATTAGAGCAAGAAGAGGGCTTAACCACTAACGTATTTACGGCGCTGTCCGTACCGATGGCACGGGCGCGGCGGCAGGTCGAAGAATTTTTGCGGAGACAGCCGCGTGTGGCTAGCCAAGAGCAGTTGTACTTGGGGCGTAACTTAGAAGTATGGCTCGATCGGGCTGAGGAGAGTCGCAAGGGCTTTGGTGATGATTTTATGGCGATCGAGCATATGCTGCTTAGCTTGGCGGATGACGATCGCCTTGGTAAGCGGTTATATCGAGATCTCAGTATCGATCGCCAAAAATTAGAAGAAACAATTAAATCTTTGCGGGGTAGTCAGACTGTCACTGATCAAAATCCTGAAGCTAAGTATGCGGCGCTAGAAAAATATGGGCGCGATCTGACCGAACAGGCGAAGCAAGGCAAACTCGATCCTGTGATTGGTCGCGATGATGAGATACGGCGAGTGGTGCAGGTCTTGTCGCGGCGCACCAAAAACAATCCTGTGTTGATTGGTGAACCAGGGGTGGGTAAAACTGCGATCGCAGAGGGACTTGCGCAGCGGATTATTCGGGGTGATGTTCCAGAATCCCTCAAAGATCGCACGATTATTAGTCTGGATATGGGTTCGCTGATTGCGGGGGCAAAATATCGCGGTGAATTTGAAGATCGGCTGAAGGCGGTACTAAAAGAAGTTCTCAATTCCGATGGTAAAATCGTGCTGTTTATTGATGAATTGCATACTGTTGTTGGTGCTGGAGCCACACAGCAGGGCGCAATGGATGCAGGAAATATTCTCAAGCCGATGTTAGCGCGGGGTGAATTGCGCTGTATTGGCGCGACGACTTTAGATGAATATCGTCAATACATTGAGAAAGATGCGGCTCTGGAACGTCGGTTTCAGCAAGTTCTCATCGAACAGCCCAGCGTTGAAGATACAATTTCGATTTTGCGTGGTTTAAAAGAACGCTACGAATTACATCATGGCGTAACTATTTCTGATTCAGCACTAGTGGCGGCGGCGACCCTTTCTAATCGCTATATCACCGATCGTTTTTTACCAGATAAGGCGATCGATCTCGTGGATGAGTCGGCGGCCAAATTAAAAATGGAAATGGATTCTCGACCATTAGAGCTAGATGAAATCGATCGGCGGATCAGACAGTTGGAGATGGAAAGATTTTCTTTGCAAAAGGAAAAAGACGCTACAGCCGTCGAACGAGTGGAAGCGGATGGCAAGGTGATCTATAAAAACAAAACCATGAAGGCTGTACAAGATCGACTGGAACGCCTTGACAATGAGATGAATGAATTAAGTGATCGCTTTACCAGTCTTAATGATCGTTGGCAACTTGAAAAAGATGCAGTCACGAATTTACGTTCACTCAAAGAACAAATCGATCAAACTAAGCAGCAAATCGATCAGATGGAACGCGAGTTCAATCTGAATAAAGCCGCAGAACTCAAATATGGAAAATTAACCGAACTAG